>JAYWIB010000272.1:0-11991 GCA_043789265.1 Chitinophagaceae bacterium | reverse complement strand
TTACATCATACAATGCAATTGCTATATCACCAAATACATTCTCTGCCTTTCTTGTAAGTTCGTAATTGAATTTGCGGTTGTTGTTTTTATACAAATCCACAATCCAGTCAGAAATATGGTCTTTGCCTGTAATGATGTTATTGGATGGATAGCCTCTAAATTTTTCATCCCACAAATTCAGATAAGATTTTAGATCCCTGCTCTTCACATAGCTCCAGTAGTTTTCTTCCAGTTGCCATATGTCATTTTGTATTTGTTGTGCAGGTGTTGCTGCATAGCCATTATTTACTTCTATCCAGTAACCATCGGGGTCCTGCAAATAAATTTGTTTAATTCCGTCAGCCCTTACATTTACTGCATGCGGTGTGCCCGGCCAGTCAGAAAAATCAATTTTTATTTCATCCAGGTGTTTTACAAAAGCATCTATATTACCGGTGGCAAAGGCCAGATGCACTGCTTTGTTTATAGTAACAGGCTCCTTTACCCGTGAAATTAAATGCAGTTCTTTTCCTTCGCTTAAAGAAAGCCAGCGTATGCCGTCCAGTTGGGTTCTGTTGGTAATAGAAGCGAACTGAAAAACTTTTTTATAAAATTCCACTGAGCGGTCAACATCTTTTACAGACAATGCCATGTGGTTGAAGGCAAAATTAAAATGAGTGCTGTCCTGTGCATTGAGCATGGATGTATATGCCAGGCAAAGAAGAATGGCTGTAATTTTTATCATTGTATTTTTTTGTGTGTGTTATTAACAATTGATATTTTCAGTTTTATCAATACTTGGAGAAATGTGCCTAAAAAACCTACATTTCTCCAAGTATTCATTTTTATTCATTTTTAAAAACTTATGTGGTTATGTATGCTCAAACAGTTTATCCATTGTAATTTCATTTTCTATTTCATCCATATAGTATTTATTTTTAAGTGCAGGATAGGTGGTGAGCAATATGGTAAAAGTTGCTTTCTTTGTTTGGCTCACCTGCCGGAAAATTGCTTTCTTCAGTTTTAATTGTCCTGCATAGCTTTTGGTGAGGGCAAAATTATCCCGGGTAAATTTTGCTTCGCATAAGTTAATGGTATTATCACCCCGGTCTATAATCATGTCAATTTGTGCGCCGGGCAATGCATCGTTTCCACGGAACATCCACGAATTAACAATACTGAAAACACCCTGTATACCCAGGGCAGCTTTTACCTGCTGTATATGCATGATGCAGATGTTTTCAAAAGCATAGCCGCTCCATGCTGCAAATCTGCTGCCGCCGCTCAGTTGTTTCCAGGTGCCGCTACCCGAAATTTTATTGGGCTTAATAAACCTTAGATAGAACAAAGAATACAGGTCTGTAAGTTTATACACCGACTCTTTCTTTTTGTTGATGTATGGGTCAAAAACAGCAATGAAATCACAGTCATTCAATTCCTCCAGTGTTCTTGATAAACTGCCTTCGCTCAGTTTTGTTTTTGCTGCCAGAGCCTGCCTTGTTACGCCCTGCGGCTGTGCTGCCAGGGTTGCTATTACAGCGGCATGATAATCCGCATTTTTAAATAAGGAATGATACAACTGAGCGAATTCTCCATACAACAAACCGTTTTTTGAAAAACAAATATTATCTATCAACTGTGCTGAGTTTTTTCCTTTTGTAAGTTGATTGAGATAAAATGGAATACCGCCCATGGCCATGTATAATTCCAGTATTTGATAGCGGGGCAGGTGGATGCCTTTGTTCTTTATAAACAGTTCCGTTTCATGCAGGTTAAAGGGCAGCAGTTTTATGCGTTGTGTAACCCTGTTGTGCAGGCCGCCCCTGGCATTGATAAGTTTCTTTTTTATCCAGTAAGATGCGGAGCCACACGCAATAAGCAGCACATTGTTTATTTTGGAAGCATGCTGGTTCCAAAAAAATTCCAGTGCCGGTATAAATTCAGATTTGGCCGTATCCAGCCAGGGCATTTCATCAACAAAAATTACCTGCTTTGTTTTGAGCTTCGAAAGCTTTTTAAGATATGCCGTGAGTGAAGCAAATGCATCGTGCCAGTTAGAGGGCGGCTCTAATTTTTTTTTGTTTTTCGCCCTGCTTTGAAGTTCTTCAAAAAAATTGCGGAGCTGCTGTTCCTTATTGCCAGCCTGTGATCCTGCGATGTCAAATATGATGTTGTTTTTTAAATAATGCCTTACCAGAAATGTTTTGCCCACCCTTCTTCGTCCATACACCGCCAGAAACTCTGCCTGCGGCGAACGTAACAGCGAATCAAGTTTTTCCGTTTCCTGCTCCCTGCCGATGAGTGTAATTTTATTTTGCATAATTGTATACTTGGAGAAATGTACCTAAATATACCACATTTCTCCACGTATTGATTTTAGTAAAATTTATTCTATGCTTCATTTTTACTTTCTGTTTACTTTCATTTAACCACTTTTTTATCTTTAGCCCATTTCACTAAAAAATAAATTACTGTAAGCACAATCAATGTAAAGCCTGTACCCATCAGCTCTTGCTTACTTAAATTAGACAAAACCCAGATGATGGTAATGGCTGCAGCCACAGGAATGATGAAACCGCCGGGAACTGTAAATGTTTTTTTGGCGGATGGCATTCGTTTTCTGCGAAGTGTAAGCGTAGATAACGCTACGCCTAAATAAAGCAATAGCATGGTGGCACTGCTTAAAATAATTAACTGTTTAAATACGCCGAGTACCGCCAGCAAAAAACCGATGACGGAATAAAATGCAATGGCCCAGTACGGTGTAAAAAATTTTGTATGCTCACGGGCAAGCAGCTGTGGATACATACCGTTTCTGGCGCCAGCATACAAGGTTCGTGGAATACCCAGCACTTCGCCGCTGATACTTCCAATCATTGATATGGCTGTACCTGCCACCATCATGCTGATGCCCACTTTACCAAATATAATTTTAGAAACTTCCACCAGCGGTGCTTCTTGTGCCGCCGCCAGTTGATTGCCCAAAATACCCTGTGATATCAATTGTATGGCGATATAAATACCCAGCACAAACAGTAGCCCGGATATAATACCAAGTGGTACCGTGCGGCCGGGGTTCTTTATTTCGCCGCCATTGACCACTGCCGTTTCCAGCCCCAAAAACGCATAAAATAAAATAAGGGTGGCACTGCCAATATCTTGAAAACTAAAAGTTTTTTCCCATGCAAGATTTTCCATTTGGATGTGCGCTGTGCCA
Organism: Chitinophagaceae bacterium; assembly: GCA_043789265.1. Classification (GTDB taxonomy): domain Bacteria; phylum Bacteroidota; class Bacteroidia; order Chitinophagales; family Chitinophagaceae; genus Ferruginibacter. The sequence goes on along the minus strand of JAYWIB010000272.1, from coordinate 8,795 downwards.
AAAGCAATAAGTAACAAAAGCGGAATCAGTTTTGCAAGAGATGCAAACATCACCAGGCGGAGGCCGTGTTTTGCACCACGAATATTTATATACGCCAGCCCACCAAACAACAGCAAGAAAAAGAGCGAACGTACAGTGGATGTATCCAGCACAGGCCAAAAAAAACTAAGTGTTTTTGAAAGCGCAGCAGCAGTGCCTGCATCTGAAAAAACGCAGGACATTATAAAAAGAATGTTCGCCACGAAACCAGCATATGGCCCAAAAGCAGATTCGATGTAGGTATAAGCGCCACCACTTACTGTAACCTTACTGCCCACTTCTGCAAAGCAAAGTGCGATAAAAAAAATCAGCAATCCACCAATGAAGAAAGCAAGAATAGCCGCAGCGCCAAGGTATTCTGCCGCCAGTGCCGGCAGCACAAAGATACCGGTGCCAATGGTCATGTTTACTACGGCTGTGGCCATTCCAAAAACTCCAATACTGCGTTTTAAATTTTCCTGCATGATTTTTTTATCCAGTCTAAGAAATTGACAGCGTTCTTATATTTCGATGCCTGATTCAGTTTGCCATGTCAGCACGTCGTTAACTTATACGGTGATTTTTTATATAGAAATGAAATAACGATCAATTTTTTCATTTGCACTTGTCTAATGTAAATAAAAGCTGTCAATCATTGCTACCTTTCAAAACGTTTCTGCAACATTGTATGATGCAATATATTTTGTCAGGCGGATCTTTTTATGCTGCTTTATAGCTACAACATATTAGTGATCAATAAAAAAAAGTTACAAATAACTCAGCCACCACTTTTCTTTATTATCAGTTTTATATTGGTCGTACCATTTGCACAGCGGATACAGCAACAGGACTACAATTATCCATATTAAATAAGTCCCTGCAAGAGAGAAGCCATACCCGGCAAGCCAGGGTGCATCTTTCGCATTGGCATTCAATGGCAGCACCATATCGGTCCATGGCCTGCCGCTTAACACCACAGCAATCATTGCCAGCCCATGAATGAGAAACAGGTGCAGGATGTAGAAGAACAACGGCACACGGCCAAATTTTATCATGATTGAACCAATTCGGTTCAATGGTTTTTCCAATATTACCAATGCAATCAATGCAGGGCCAAGCGTCATTAATGTGTACAACAATGAAGGTGGATATTTGGTAACATTTAAAAATGAACAGAGACTGAGGATGGCAGAACGCTGCACCGACCAGGGCGCCATATCACCATACCGATTGATGCCACGAAATAGGAGAAACAGGATAATGGCAGCGCCGCCGATCATCAGCAAAAATTTTTTACGGATGGAAGCATCGATATCTTTTTTATACAACGCACCGGCACAATAACCTAAAGCCATGATGCCCAGCCAGGAAAGAAATGGGTAACCCGTTCCTATTTGTTTGCTGCCAATGGCAAATCGTTTTCGTTGATGTAAAATGCCCCATAAAAAATCGCTTAACCTGTTGCCTGTTACCTGTATGCTGTCTAACAAATTATGGCCAAACAAAATGAGCAGGCCAATTGCTAAAATAATTTTCGGCGGCAGGTAGATAATTGCTGACATAAAAATCATGCACAAGCCCAGCACCCAAATTACCTGCAGCCTTATCAGCGGATACGCAGGGTTAAAACTCCATGCAAAATTGATGACAACAGTTTCCAGGACTATCAGCCACAGCCCGCGTTTTAATAAAAACAGCGCCAAATCTTTTTTGGTTTTTCTTTCCCCCACCAAAAAGGCGGACGTGCCTGCAAGAAACAAAAACACCGGCGCACAAAAATGTGTTATCCACCTTGTAAAGAAAATGGCAGCACTTGTTTTGGCCATGTCATTGGGTTCATAAAAAAAATAAGCGTAATGAAAATAGTCTCTCACATGATCCAGCGCCATTACAATGATGACGATACCACGGAGCAGGTCAATGGATTCGATTCTTTTGCCGGTTGCAGACATTGGAAAATGTTTAGTTAGTTTTGCTGCCACGCCCGGCAGCATTGTCCTTTAGCACAATGCATAAATCTTCCGGAAGATACGTTAGTGAAAATGAATTAGAAAAAATTTAAAAGAGGCTGTCTGTGTTTTCCTTTCGCTTCAAAAATAATTTTGGGATAACCTGTACTGTTGCCCTCAAAACAATCGCTGCATGCTTTAGATTGAATTATTTCTGGCGAAATGTGGTGTTTTTAAGATACATTTCGCCAATAATAATTTTTTATTTGTGGCGAAATGTCATACTTTTAGGACACATTTCGCCCAAAATAATTTTATTGTATGTCAGCAACATTGGTTGGAAGAAAGGAAGAAAAGGAAATATTACTGGATGCGATTGCATCCGGAAGTTCGGAAATGGTGGCTGTATTTGGCAGGCGCCGTGTGGGCAAAACCTACCTGATAAGACAAATCTGCCAACAGCAGATTGTGTTTGAACTTACCGGTTTGCAAAATGGCAGCAATGCAGCCCAACTGGAAAACTTCAGCGTTCAACTGGCGGCATTTTCCAAAAGCAATCTTCCTGTTAAAACGCCTGCTGACTGGAAGGAGGCTTTTCATATCCTTACAGAATACGTGTCTGGATTGCCTAAGGCCCGTAAAGGAAAAAAGCAGGTGGTATTTTTTGATGAAGTACCCTGGATGGCCGGACAAAAATCAGGCTTTATCACCTGGTTTGGCTGGTTTTGGAACAGTTGGGCAGAAAAGCGGAATATCATGGTTGTTATCTGCGGATCGGCTGCATCGTGGATGATTCAAAAAATTGTAAATGACCGGGGCGGGCTGCACAACCGGATTACAAAACGGATTTTTTTGTATCCGTTTACCCTTAACGAAACTGAACAATTTTTAAACAGCAGGAATATTTTTTATAGTCATTACCAGTTGGTGCAGGTATATATGGCTATAGGCGGTATTCCGCATTATTTAAAAGAAATTAAAGTGGCCAAAAGTGCCACTCAAAATATTAATGACATTTGCTTTACAAAAAATGCCTTGTTGCGAAATGAATTTGACGACCTGTATCCGTCGCTGTTTGCAAAATCAGGCAATCATATTGCAGCGGTAAGGGCACTGGCAAAGTCACGCCAGGGTTTATCACGCCAGGCCATTGTTACCAATGCCAAACTTCCGGAAGGAGGCAACACTTCCAGAATGCTGGAAGAACTGGAGCAATCGGGATTTATCAACGCTTACTATCCTTTTGGGAAAAAGAAAAAAGATATGCTTTACCGTTTGACGGATGAATATTCCCTGTTCTATCTGCGTTTTATAGAACGCCATAAAGATGAAGGCAAAAGTACCTGGAACCATCTGAGCCAGACAGCAACTGCTAAAGTGTGGGCCGGCTATGCTTATGAGAATCTTTGCTTAAAACATCTTGAACAAATAAAAAATGCAATGGGCATAGCTGGTGTGTATGCAGAGTCGTCCACTTTTTTGCTTAAGGGAAATGAAACGGAAAAGGGAGTACAAATAGATATGGTGCTTGACCGCAATGACCAAACCATCAATCTTTTTGAAATCAAATTTTACAATGCAGAATATGTTTTAACAGAGTCAGAAGCAAAAGCCTTACGCAACCTGAAAGCCATATTTGAAACAAAAACCGGTACCAGAAAACGCCTGATGATGACGATGATAACCACGTTTGGCATCAAACACAATCAGCACAGCATTGGCCTGATAGAGCAGTCACTCACAATGGACGACTTGTTTATGAAAACTGGTTAAACCCAAATTAAAAACCTGTGCAAGCACACCTTGTAAATTTTTAAATTGCTTTTTCAACAGCGTTGCGCTTCTTTATAACTGTCGTCAATCTTCCAGCGGGAAATATTACGATTGCCGATAAATTATTTTCAAAAATTTTAATGACCAGCCGTGTTTTTATAAATAACTCAGCCACCATTTATCCTTGTTTGACATTTTATAAGCATCATATTTTTTGCAAAATGGAAACAGAACAATTACCACAGCAATCCAGATGATGTAAACAACTGCAAGGCTGAAGCCATAACCTTTCAATGAGGGCTGCAGTGTTATCCAGGTGGTTTTAAAAATCATATCCTGCCAGTGATAACCTGTAAACTGCGCCGCTAGCATCGCAAAAAAGTGCAGCACAAAAACATGAGCTACATAGTAAAACAGCGGCACACGCCCATACGTGGAAGTGACAGCAGAAAATTTTTCAGCAATGTTTTCACTTAATGAGAGAAATAGCAATGACGGCCCAATCGTCATCAGCAGATACAAAAGGGATGGCGGATATTTATTTGTATTGAGCATGGAAAGAAAGGAATAGAATGCGGTGGATTGTCTTTCCCATTTTAAAGGGTCGCCATACAGGTTACTATAGCGCACAATAAAGAACAATGCAATGCAGATGATTCCTGTCCACATCAGTATCCGTTTGCGTTTGGCTGCATCAAAAGATTGTTGGTAGATTTTGCCCATGCAATAACCCAGCGCCATCACTCCTGCCCAGGGAATGATGGGATAACCAACGGCAACGGTTGTTCCGTTCCACTTGAAAAAACTGAATTTGTGCAAGAGTGCCCAGCCCCAGCCCTGCAAATTGTTTCCCTCCACAGTCACGTTATCCAGGAGGTTGTGGCTGCATACCAGCAACAAACCAAAGGCAAAAATTAATTTCAACGGCAAATGAATAAGCGCCGACAAAATGACCATGCTTAGTCCAAGCACCCAGATGACCTGCAGCACCAGCAACGAAAATGTGGGATTGAAAAACCAGCTAAAGTTTACCAGCGTCAGTTCAAGCAGCATCAGCCACACACCACGTTTCAATAAAAAAATAGACAGTTCTTTTTTTGTTTTCCGCTGTCCCGAGATAAACGCAGATGTGCCAGCCAGAAATACAAACACCGGCGCACAAAAATGTGTTATCCATCTGGTGAAAAAAATAGCAGGTGTGGTGTGTGCTAAATCTGTGGGGTCGTACAAATAAGCTGGTTTATGAAAATAATCCCGTGTGTGATCAAGCGCCATGATAATCATAACGAGGCCACGGAGCAGGTCAATAGAAGTGATTCTTTTGGGGGATAATGTTTGTTGCATGCTGATGATTTTATGATTGCTGAGGATTGAATTTTATATTTTTCATTATTGGTTGGCTAAAGCCGGTTTGTTTTTGTTTTTTTTGTTCACAGGCTGAAGCCTTTGGCAATTCAGATTTGCCTCCAGCTTTAGCCAAAATATCCTCCTCACTCCTCTTTAAATTTTTGAAAGCCATATTTTGTAATGAACTCATCATATTCCTGTTGATATGTTTTTTTGCCATGGTGCTGTTCCTGATTTTTTATATAATCCCTCACCCTGTCCAGCGCCGACTGTGAAACAGAAACTGCAAAGTATTCATCCTGCCATTCGAGCTTTTCCAGAATAAAATTTTGCCTGTTGAACCAAAAAGCTGCTTCTCCTTTTATCAGTTGCATCACTTTGCTGATGGTTTGTTCTTTTCCCAAAGAAACCAGGCAATGGCAATGTTCCCGGTACCCATTTACAAAATCAATGAATATGCCTTTGTCTTTTCCATTTTGTTTTATGTGTTGCCACATGGCATCCCTCAAATCTTTTGTTGCCAGGTAAGGCACCCTGTTTTTTGTGCTCCATACAAAATGTATATAGACACTTACAAATGGCATAATGATTATTTTTTGTTGTTCATGATTTGGCTAAAGCCAGTTTGTTTTTGTTTTTTTTGTCCACAGGCTGAAGCCTGTGGCAATTCATGAATTGCCTCCAGCTTTGGCTGGAGGACAATAAAATTCAATTTCATTATTGGCATTAACCAAAATATTTTCCAGCAACATTTATTAAAGCTATCCCCCCATTGTTATTTCTTTCATTAGTATGTTTTTTTGAAACCACAACTGATACACCGGGTCAAGAAAGTGAACATCGCCGCCGCTGTCATCTATCAGCTCCTTCTGCAGCAATGCCTTTTTTATCTTCAGCACATTGGCCGATGTGCCAAGCCTGTAATCATGCACCACTTCCTTTGAACTTAGTCCCCGGTGAATGCCCGATGCCACAGCCTTTAAAAAATTATGCTGCAGGCCTGTCAGTTCTTCTGTATCCCTGGTATAGAGAATGGCGTTTTGCTCCAGCAGTTTTTCCACCGAGTCCTGAACAGTCTCCCTTGTAACAGTTTTGGCGGTGGCTGTCCACACCAGGTAAGAAAGCTGCTGCACATAATAGGAATGATCCTGCACCATGGCGGCAATGAGGTTGGCCAGTTCTTCTGTTATTTTTTTTTGTGTGGCAGAAAATTGCTTTTTTATAAACAGTATCCATTCGCTTCTTTCTATTTTGGGCAGGTACACCACATCGCCAAATTTGTAAAAGGGCATTGATTGTTTTTCAAACAAATGTGCCATCATGTGCTGCCTGCTGCCATACAGGCAATAAGTTACATTGTGATGGTGCTGCCATTCGGTACGCAGGCGTTTTTGCAAAAGCATTGGTTCTTTAAATGCTGCACAGTTTTGAAACTCATCAATGCACACAATCAGGTGCAGCTTTTTTTGCTCCGCAATTTTCTGCGGCAGGTTCAGTATTTCCTTGTAATGTTTTTCGAGTTCTTTCCACTCAAAGCTTATTTCGAAATCATTCATGGGGTCGGTGCCCACAGCAATTTTGGGTGTAATATGTTTGAGGAATTCTTTGGCGGTTGCAATCCATTCGGTCAGTTTATTGGAAGTGGCCTTGATGGTTTCTGCTGCCAGCAGTTTATAAAATTCCTCTTCATTGCGTATGCTCAAAAGGTCAAGCTGTATAATTTTGACGGAACGGCTTTGCAGTTGTGCCGCCACTTTTTTCACCAATGACGACTTGCCCCAGCGGCGTGGAGATATGAGGATGGTGTTTACATGGTTACGGAGATTGCCCTGCAGCCGGGCAATATCGGCTGTGCGGTTGGTGAACGTTTCTTCACTTACTATTTTGCCAAATAGAAAAGGTGTTTCCATAATTTAAGGCTGCGGTTTATTAGCAGCCCACGTAAAAATAATCAATTTTATGATAGCTTACCAAATGGTAAGTTACCAAATGGTAAGTTACCATTTGGTAAGTTTTTGGTGCGCTTGTTTTTACAAATCATTCTTCACCATTAATCCTGTGTCAGGGATGCATCCCCGGTCTCACCTGCGGTGCCGACCGGGGATGCAACCCTGCAGCCTTTCTCAATTTCCTGCGCCATTACGGTCATTTTCCGCAATACGCATTTTAATAATCAAATTGATTCTTTTCGTTAAAGTAAATTTCAGGTATGGACTTCAGATTTATTTTAAAGATAACTGAGCCACCGTTTTTCGGGATGTGCTGTTTTATATTTATCATACCATTTACACAAAGGGTACAATGCCATCACCACCAGCAGCCAGATGGCATAAGCCACCCAAAGCGGATAACCTTCACCGGGAGTAAGGAATTTAAATGGCAGGTTTGGGATGCCCTGCATACCTGCACTGAAAGCATGGCCATGGGCAGTGTACAGAAGAATGCGAATGGTGGTGAGCGTGTAAAAATGAAGGATGTAGTAAAACATCGGCACCCGCCCATACACAATCATAATTTTTGAAAACCGGTTTTTTACATTGCCTGCAAGTGAAATAAATATAAGCCCAGGCCCAATGGTGGCACACATATACAGCAATGATGGCGGATACTTTTGCACATTCATAAATGAAAGAAAAGTATAGAGTCCATTTTTTTGTGATGACCAGTGCAGGGAATCACCATATATATTGGTAAAACGGAGCAATGCAAAAAACAACAGCATTGCAATGCCCAGGTACAGCAAAATTTTATTACGTGCCGCAGGTTCGCATTCAGTAAAAATTTTACCGGCGCAATATCCTGTTATCATCAATCCCGTCCATGAAAGAAAGGGATAAAGTATAAGCAGGCTGTGCTGGCTCCACAATGGAAAAAAACCAGGCACGTGCAGCAGGTGCCACATAAAGGGCACATTGCCTTTTCTTGCAGCTTCTGCAAAGTCCAGGCTGTTGTGTCCAAATACAATAAGCAGACCTGTGGCAAGTACCAACGGATATGGCAGCCAGATGATGAACCCAAGCAGAAACATGCTGATGCCAATAGACCATATGGTTTGCAAAGCAGTAACGCCGAAATGAACGTCTGCAACAATGCCGAAGTTTATTACAGTAACTTCAAGAAATATAAGCCACAGGCCACGTGTAATGAGCAAACGGCTCAATTCTTTTTTTGTTTTTCTGCGGCTTTGCAGCCATGCAGACACGCCGGAAAGAAAAACAAAAGTGGGTGCACAAAAATGTGTTATCCACCTGGTGAAGTAAAGAAAAGGCGTAGTGGTGGCCAGATTCAACGGGTCGTCAATAAAAGCTTCTTTATGAAAAAAATCACGGCTGTGGTCCAGCGCCATGATTACCACAATAATGCCACGGAGCAAATCAATAGAAGTGATTCTTGTTTTGGTAATTGCAGTCATGCGGGAAAAGGTAGAACATTTTTTTTTACAGTTTATTTTTTTTGTATGTAAAAGTATTGCTTATGTATTTCTGCATTTCATCCTTTAAAACAATCCTGTTGTCAAACATATATAAAAGCATGAGCAGCAATTTTTAGGTTTGTTTTTAAAGTATAAATATGCAAACCGCTGTTTCATCACGCCAGCCTTATCTTGACTGGCTGCGTTTTTTTGCCATTCTTGGTGTATTATTTTTTCATGCAGCTATGGCCTTTGTTGCAGAATGGAGCTGGCATATTAAGAATAAAGAAACGAGT
>JAYWIB010000271.1:0-3343 GCA_043789265.1 Chitinophagaceae bacterium | reverse complement strand
GTAAGCTTTTTTTATATCTTCTTCAGTTGCCTTTTTATCTACGCCCAGTATTTTATAATAATCTGCAAATTCCATGGGGATTATTTTAAGGTAATTTAGTAAAGTTGTTTCACTTCAAAAAAAAGTATACAAAAAAATTAAATGGCGGATGTGCGGCTGCGGGCAAGGCTGATGGAGTGATTCAGCCATGCAGATATATTCGTTAATATCACTCTGCTATGCTCTAAAGGTTTACTGTTGCTGCTGCATCATTTGCTGGTATCGTCTGTAAGAATTACTTTCCATTTCACCATTTTCTTTATTGATGGTGATGGGCTGTGGTTTTAAGATGGTGGCCATTTGCGCCGACTCCAGTCCGTCTTCATGCGATACGGATACACCCACTTCGAGTGTTTGCTGTGCGGTGCCTTTGTAGGTTCCTTTTACAGGTGATACATCCGAAAAATTTCTACCTACCGCAAGCCTTACGTGCAAATCGCTTACTACACAGTTGTTGGTAGGATCCAGCCCCAGCCAGCCGTAGAAAGGAATGTATGCTTCCACCCACGCATGGGTGGCGCCTTCGCCCCGCAATTGCTGATCATGCGGACACACATAGCCGCTTACATAGCGGGCGGGTATGCACAGCAGCCGCAGCATTACCAGCAGCATATGTGCAAAATCCTGGCACACGCCTGCTTTCAGTTTCCATATTTCATTTACCGTGGTTTCCACACTGGTAATGCCTTTTATATATTGAAAGTGCTGGTATACATACTCATTCAATTCTGTTACTGCTGCAAACACAGGCCCTGCTTTATATTTATCAGCATCTTCTATTTGCTTTACTTCTGCCAGTGCATCAAACTGTTCCTGTTTTAAAAAATCAATAAAGGGTACTATGTTTTTTATTTCTTCCAGGTGGTGCCACTCCCCTGCAATGTCTGCTGTGGCTGCGGGCAGTGTTACAGGCTTGGTAACCACGGCAAGTGTTGTTTCAATCTTTAACTCCGTATGCGGAAACACGTACATAAAAGAGCCGTACTCGTTTTCGTAATAATCTTTAAATATTTCTATTGCCGGGTTACCGGTTATTTTTAATTTAAAAGACTGCACTTCCTGCCGCTCATCTTTTAACGGAAACAGCATAACCTGGTTGGCACTGTCTCTTACAGGCTCGGGATAATTGTACTTGGTAATGTGATGAATAACAAAACGGGGCATATAGTTAAATAAACTTTTTTTGATTAAATTAATTATCAGGGATGAGCAAAATATTTTTGACTGAGTGCATCACTTATTTCGTAAAGGCCATTTTTTATATCCAGCAAAAAATTATGCACGCCTTTATCAATGATAGAATGTTTGGTAGAGAACTCCACAGCGCCTTTCAATTTTCCTGTCATAAAATTTATCTGGCGGAAGGCAGTGGCATTGCCGTCATTTTTAAGCCGCTCAAAATAGCGGTGCAAACGGTTGAGGCAATATATCAGTGACCGGGGAAACTGTTCATTCAGCACCACCTGCTCCACCACATTGGCTGCATCCAGTCCTTCCCGGTAAGTTTTTAAATACAGTTCGTACCCGGAGATAGACATCAGCAAATATTTCCAGTAAGTGATGTCGGCATTTTTTTCTGCATCAAAACTGCGGTTGCCAATTTTTATACCGAGTATGTCAATGGACTGTATGCCTCTTTCTAAAAATTTTCCGAGGTTGATGAATGAGTTGCCTTCGCCCCTGGCCATGGTAACATCGGTGGTGCCAAAATACAGCAATGCTTTTTTCTGCAGGTTATCCAGCACTGTGATGGGATCGTCTTTTTTTAATTGCTCCTCAAGATTTTTATCCCTCATGCTGTGGTAAAAATCATTGAGGCACTGCCACATTTCTTTGGTGATGTGATCCTGCACGCTACGGCCATTTTCCCTGGCCATGGTTACAATGTTCAGTACCGAATTGGGATTGTCTTTGTCCATTACAATAAAACAAAGCGCCGCTCTTGAATCGTGTGAAAGCGCTGCTATTTTTTCGGGTTTAAGAAAAGTAAATATTTTCAGCACCGGCTCCCACGAAAAATCCTGCCTGTCATCCTGTGAGGATGCATAATTAATTTTAAGGGTACGCAAAATGCCGTCCGTCCGCTCCATATAGCGGCTCATCCAGTATAAACTATCAGCAACACGGCTAAGCATAAAACCTCCTTCGCCCCCTGAAGAGGGAATTAACACAAACCCCTTCAAATTTTTGTTTTATAATAATTTCATTCATCTTATGTACTTTTTGAGTTGATCCTTAAATAATAAAAAAACCTCTGGTAATTATAATCTTACACGTTTCCTTTGATGATGATCAGGTGGCTAACACCCAGGTATCTTTGCTGCCTCCGCCCTGCGATGAATTTACGATGAGTGAACCTTCCTTTAGCGCCACCCTCGTTAATCCACCGGGAACGATTTCAATGCCATCCGGCCCACACAGTGCATATGGCCGCAGGTCTACACGGCGTGGAGCCAGCTTCCCATCGAGGTAGCAGGGTACAGATGATAAGCTGATGATGGGCTGTGCAATAAACTGGCGTGGCGCCTTCATCACTGCTGCTTTATAGTTTTCTATTTCGGCAGCTGTAGCTGCATTGCCCATCAGCATGCCATATCCTCCACTCTCATTTGTTTTTTTTATCACCATCTCCTGTATGTTTTTAAATACATGCTCCCGTTCATCATCTTTACTCATCTGCAGTGTAGGCACATTTTTTAAAACAGGTTCTTCATTCAGGTAATAGCGAATCATGGCCGGCACAAAAGAATAAATTGCTTTGTCATCGGCCACCCCATTGCCCACTGCATTTACAATGGCTACACTGCCCTTGCGGTAGGCACTCATAATGCCGGCCACACCCAGCATACTGCCGGGATTAAATACCAGCGGATCTAAAAACTCATCATCTACCCGCCTGTAAATAACATCTACCTGCTGCAGGCCTGCAGTGGTTTTCATGTACACTTTATGATTGTCCACCACCAGGTCGCTGCCTTCCACCAGTTCCACACCCATCAGCCTTGCAAGAGTGGTATGTTCAAAATAAGCGGAGTTATAAATACCGGGCGTAAGCAGCACCACTGTTGGGTTATTAACACCACCCGGCGCCAGACTCACTAAGTTTTTATGCAGTATGTGCGGATAGTCTGTTACACTGCGTACATTGTTAGCAGGCAGCAGGTCGGGAAAAATACGTTTGGTGATTTCCCTGTTTTCAAGCATATAACTAACGCCGCTGGGTGTACGCAGGTTGTCTTCAAGTATATAAAAGGTGCCGTCTTTATCTTTAATTAAATCAATGCCGGAGATGTGTACATAAATA
>JAYWIB010000270.1:0-3344 GCA_043789265.1 Chitinophagaceae bacterium | reverse complement strand
TTTTCGTGTACATATACCTGGTAGTTGATTACTTTAGCCACGGCATGGCTTATACCAAATTGTTTTTCAATCAAACTGTTCAGGTTATTTTCAATGGTTAAATCATCCAGCGTACCACCCGGCATTTTATGTTCTGCCAAAAAACCAGGCACATGTGCAGCGCCATGATCGGCTGTTAAAAAAAACAGGTACTTGCCTTTACCGATTTTATTGTCAAGCCAGTTTAAAAAATCTTCAATGTCTTTATCAAGCCGCAGGTAAGTATCTTCCATCTCCACCGAATTGGGGCCAAAGGCGTGACCGATATAATCGGTGGCAGAAATACTCACGGCTAAAAAATCGGGTACCTGCGCTTTGTTTTTTCCTAGCGATTCATTTTCTACAGCAGCTTTTGCAAAATCAAATGTATAGGTGCCGGCAAAAGGCGTTACTTTAAATGCCTGATACATGGCTGCCTCTATAGCCGAAAGCCTGTGTGGAAACACATTGCTGTTGTCTCCCATTATTACATCCTCATACATTTTATTATCTGCTGTACTCTCTTCATATTTATTTAAAGGAAGCAGGGTTTCCCAATTTGTTCGCATGTATTTCCTGGGTAAATCCTGGGCATTGAATGTATTTACCCACGCCGGCAATGCAGGCATATAATGCGTGCTGGTAATCCACCTGCCTGCTATGTCATCATACCAGTAAGCCGCATTGCCGCTATGCCCTGCAGGCAGTATGGCGCCCCGGTCTTTTAATGCAAGTGCAATTACTTTGCTTTTAAAATTATTGCTCAGCCGCAGTTCGTCTGTAATGGTGCTTACCCATAAATTGGCAGGACTCATTTTGCCTGCCCTTGTAGTGCTGCCTACCGTGTGTGCCGTATCATCATCTGTACAATACATGATGCTGTCCTTTTTTCTGTTGTACCAGTTGTTGCCCACAATGCCATGTATGGCAGGCACACTGCCGGTGTATATGCAGGTATGGCCTGGCGCTGTGTAGGAAGGTGTGTAAGGTATCATAGTGTTTTCGCAGCTATACCCTTCTTTCAGTATTCTTTTAAAACCACCGCTGCGGTATAATTTATTGTAGCGGTACAGGTAATCCCAGCGCATTTGATCTATTACCAAACCCACCACCAGCTTTGGTTTGGCTTCATTTGTCAAATGATTTTGAACCGCCTTTTTAGCCTGCGCAAAACAGGCTGTACAAATGAAAAAAAATATTCCTGTAAATAAACAGCCGATACGTTTCATAAAAAAATTTTTACAAATATAGTTTGCAGCCGACTGATACAATCATAGATGCAATGCTCTGTGAATGTTATGTGTTTTGATTTCAATCGCTTATTTTTGCGGCCAGTGTTTATAATAAAAAATGAATTTATAAAGTGCGGGGAATTCTTTTTATGCCTGAATATGAAGTGGCAATTTTATTAAACAATAAAAATCCTTCTGCATATGCAAAAAGTTTTTACCGCCGGACGAAGCCCATGCACACCGTTATTGATCCATGCCTTGCATTAAATGTATATTATTAAACCAGTTATTTAAATGGCAGATGTTTTTGAAAAATTAGTGAAAGATGGTGGACCAATCGGTCAGCACATGGACAGGGCGCATGGCTATTTTGCTTTTCCCAAACTTGAGGGAGAGCTTGGGCCGAGAATGACTTTTCGTGGAAAAGAAATGATTGTGTGGAGTCTTAATAATTATCTGGGCCTGGTAAATCATCCTGAAGTAAGAAAAATTGATACCGAAGCAGCAGCAGCATACGGCATGGGCAACCCCATGGGTGCAAGGATGATGAGCGGCAACACCACCAAACATGATGCGCTTGAAAAAATAATCAGCCAGTTTGTAAACAGGGAAGATACGATGCTGCTGAACTTCGGCTACCAGGGCATTATGAGCTGTATTGATGCGCTGGTAAACAGGCGGGATGTAATTGTATACGATGCAGAAGCGCATGCCTGCATTGTAGATGGCATACGCCTGCACATGGGCTATACTTACGCCTTTAAACACAACAATGCAGAAGATTTTGAAAAACAACTGCAGCGTGCCCAAAAGATGATTGAAAAAACAGGCGGTGGTATTTTGGTAATTACCGAAGGTGTGTTTGGCATGGATGGCGAGCAGGGCATACTGACAGAAATTGTTGCACTAAAAAAATCTTACCAGTTTCGTGTACTCATTGACGATGCACATGGCTTTGGCTACATGGGCCCTACCGGTGCTGGTGCAGATGAAGCGCAGGGCTGCCAGGACGGGATTGATTTATACTTCAGCACTTTTGTAAAAAGTATGGGCAGCATTGGTGCATTTATCAGCGGGCCTAAATCCGTGCTTAAATATTTACGTTACAATACCAGATCGCAGATATTTGCTAAGAGCCTGCCACTGCTGATTGTAGAAGGCATGCTTAAAAGAATTGACATGGTGATGACCATGCCAGAATTAAGAGAAAAACTTTGGCACAACGTAAACCGTCTGCAGAGTGGATTGAAAGAAAGAGGTTTTGATATTGGAGATACTAACTCTCCGGTAACACCCATTTACATGAAAGGCGATGTACCTGAAGCCACACAGATGGTAATGGATTTACGGGAAAATTATCACATCTTTTGTTCCATAGTGGTGTACCCGGTTATACCAAAAGGAGATATCATTTACCGCATAATACCCACTGCCGCACACAGCGATGAAGACATTGATCTTACACTTAAAGCATTTGAAGCAACAAAGAAAAAATTAGATGCCGGGTTGTACAAGGCTGCTGAGATCCCGAACATGGCAGAGGCCGGCGTGTAAGAAATTTTTTTCTTTAGGCTAAGAATTATTCTCTGGTGTTGGCAGCCACCTGGTTTAGCTTTAAAATTTTCTGTTTCACTTTTGATTTTAAATCGGGACTGCTGCTGTTGGCCAGGCTGGTTAATATTCCCGAAGCTTCTGTTAGTAATTGCTTGCGTTGTTTAGAGGTTGATATAATATCTGTAGCATCTACCCTTGATAAATTACAATCTACCCTTGCCAGCAATAATTCAGCCTGCAGATCCTGCATCCGGCTTTGAAGTGTGCCATTTTTTTCTTTCCACTGTACTTCTGCTGTTTGCGAATTTTTTACCCTTTCATCCTGTAAATGAAGCAGGCGTTCATTTTCCCGGCGCAGGTTACTGTTTAATGAATTGAGAGAGGCGATGTTATTTTCAAGTGCGGCAACCGTGCTGTTGCCAACGTTGCTGTCAGTAAGCGGCACAGCTTTGGGCACGGGTGTCTGTTTATCTTTTTCCATTTGTGCCAGTTCATTTTGCATCACGGTAATCCTGCTGTTTTTTTCGTTCAGTTGATTCT
>JAYWIB010000269.1:0-3350 GCA_043789265.1 Chitinophagaceae bacterium | reverse complement strand
TGTATTACCTGCAAATAAATAAAAACATTTCAAAATTCTCTGCTGCAGATTGTAATATGCTCATAAGCCCGGAATAATACATCGCATTGAAAATCCATTTCCATTTCTTTCACCAAAAAAAATTATTAGCAGCAACGAAATAATTCACAACAATGCAAATATTTTTCCTGATTGAAATAATACTGCTGATTGTATCTCTGTTTACTTTTTCTTTTTTACTTTTTTCTCAACAGCATTTTCATTTTTGTTAGCGGCTGCACCTGTATTTACCCAATGATAATCCAGTTGTCTTTTTTCTAAATTCGCTGCCACTACTTTTATACGCACCGCATCTCCCATCCTGAATTTGCGCCCGCTGCGCATGCCCACCAGTGCATAATCTGTTTCATCCAGGCGGAACTCATCAAATTCGCTCAGGTCTCTTACAGTTACCATGCCTTCGCATTTATGTAAGACTGTTTCTACAAAAAAACCAAAGCTGGCAACACCACTTATGATGCCGTCAAATTCTTCGCCCAGGTAGTCCTGCATAAATTCCACCTGCTTATATTTATTGCCGGCACGTTCGGTTTCCATTGCCTTTCTTTCCCTTTCGCTGCAGTGCCTGCATTTTTCCTCCATCAGCTTATCCACGGTAATATTTTTATCGAGGCATTGCTGCAGAATGCGGTGTACCAGCACATCCGGATAGCGGCGTATGGGAGAAGTAAAGTGACAGTAATGCTCAAAGCCAAGCCCGTAGTGACCAATATTTTCAGCAGTATACACTGCCTTTGCCATGGTGCGTATACCGAGCTGCTCCAGTACATGCTGCTCAGGTTTGCCGCTCACCTCTTTCAACAGGTTATTAAAAGATTGTGCCACGGCGGCTTCATCATGCAGATCGAATTTATAACCAAATTTTTTTGCAAAGGCAGCAAAGGGTTTTAATTTTTCATCATCGGGTGTATCGTGTATACGATATGGAAATGGTACCGGCTCTTTGTTGATTTTTATTTTAGACACATATTCTGCCACCGTTCTGTTTGCCAGCAGCATAAATTCTTCTATCAACTGGTGGGCTTCTTTACTTTCCTTTATTACAATGCCAATGGGCTTGCCTTTTTCATCCAGTTTAAAACGAACCTCCTGCGATGAAAAATTGATGGCGCCCTTATCAAATCTTTCCTGGCGAAACTGCTGTGCCAGTTGATTGAGCAGCAGGATGGCTTTTGCATTGGGGCCATCTTTAGTTTCAATTATTTCCTGCGCATCCTCATACGTATAGCGGTGGTTGCTGTGTATGATGGTACGCCCAATCCACTTGTGTTTTATTTCGCCGCGGTTGGTAATTTGAAAAATAGCAGAGAAGGTATATTTATCTTCATTGGGCCGCAGCGAACACAATTCATTGCTGATTTTTTCCGGCAGCATGGGGTTTACCCTGTCGGGCAAATATACACTGGTAGCCCGTTCGTATGCGGCTGTGTCCAATACACTGCCGGGTTTTACAAAATGACTTACATCTGCAATGTGTACCCCAATTTCATAATAACCATTGTCCAGATTTCTTATAGAAATGGCATCATCAAAATCTTTGGCATCCACGGGGTCAATCGTAAAGGTGAGTATATCCCTGCAGTCCTTTCTTTTCTTTTCCTCTTCCCTCGTAATTTTTTCTGATAGTTGTGCTGCCTCGTGCAATACTGCAGGCTCAAACTCAAGCGGAAAGCCATTTTCAATCAGCAGTTCCTTCATAGCAGCATCGTTGATGTCTTCTGCTTTAAGTATGCTTACCACTTCGCCTTCGGGTTTTTTATCGCCTTTATCCCACTTAACCATTTTTACAATTACCCTGTTGCCATTGACGGCGCCATTTAATTTTTCTACAGGTATGTAAAAGTCGGGTAAAGGTTTTTCGCCGCCTGGTGTAAAAAATGCAAAGTTTGTATTTACTTCTACCCTGCCTACAAAACTGGTTTGTTTTCGTTCAGCCACATCCGTTACCTTGCCCTCCATACGCTTACCTGCACTGGCATTGTTATTAACGGCTACGATTACCAGGTCGCCATGAAAGGCTCTGTTAAAATCATTTGGTCTTACCAGTATATCTTTGTCCAGCCCCTCTACTATTACGTAGCCCATTCCACTTCGGGAAATATCCAGCCTTCCTTTAAATGATGGTGATTGTGTTGATTTTTTTGAGGACGATTTTTTTGCTCTGCTCATAAATTTTTTACTGTAATTATTTTCATTGGTATTGATGAAAAGATTTTGTTGCATTTTTTAAACATACTTATCTGCTATTGCAAACATAATACGTATAAAAAGAATGCCCTGCAATGTACCAACAAAATGCTACATTAGGCAAAAAAGCAGGTGCGTACATCAGATGTTTTACCTTCAAAAAAAATAATTACCCGTACGGTATGGCTGCTTTCGCTGGTAAGCCTTTTTACAGATATGGCCAGCGAAATGTTGTATCCTGTAATGCCTGTTTTTTTAAAACACATTGGTTTTTCAATTCTATTAATTGGTGTACTGGAAGGTGTGGCAGAAGCAGTGGCAGGACTCAGCAAAAGTTTTTTTGGAAAAAAAAGTGATGCCCTCGCAAAGCGGCTTCCCTTTGTTCAGTGGGGCTATGCATTGAGCGCCCTCAGCAAACCAATGATGGCATTGTTCATTTATCCTGCTTGGATTTTTGTATGCCGCACTACCGACAGGCTGGGCAAAGGCCTTCGTACCGGCGCAAGAGATGCCTTACTAAGCGATGAAGCTACCAAAGAAACAAAGGCGCAGGTATTTGGTTTTCATCGCAGCATGGACACCCTTGGTGCTGTTGCAGGCCCTTCCATTGCATTGGTGTTTCTTTATCTTTATCCCAATCAATATCAGTTACTATTTGTGCTGGCATTTATACCCGGCGTGCTGGCAATTGCTGCTACATTTTTTATAAAAGAAAAAATAAAACCAATCACTCAAACCCCTGCAAAATCATTTTCATTTTTTATATTTTTTAGTTACTGGAAACATAGTCCGGCTGCGTACAAAAAATTAGTAAGCGGCCTGCTGCTTTTTGCTTTGTTCAACAGCTCCGATGTTTTCCTGCTGCTGAAAATGAAAGAAAGCGGGCTTAGTGATACGGCTGTAATAGCTGTATATATTTTTTACAATGCAGTATATGCAGCAGTGGCTTATCCTGTGGGTATACTGGCAGATAAGATGGGCTTAAAAAAAATATTTTTATCGGGATTATTTTTATTTGTACTTGTGTACCTGGGCTTTGCATTTAATAACAGCATTGCCATTTTTATTGCGCTGTTTTTTTTATATGGCTTGTATGCCGCTGCCACCGAAGGCATATCAAAAGC
>JAYWIB010000268.1:0-3354 GCA_043789265.1 Chitinophagaceae bacterium | reverse complement strand
CAACTGTAAAACTGTGTTGGCTATAGCCCGGTCTATGCTTTTACAGACGGTATTGAACAGCGGGGTTCCATGTAAGAACTTTTATACTTTATGGAATATGCTGTGGAAAGCCAACGTGGGACGAACTCGCTAATGAAAGGTTTTGGTGATTGACTTTTAAACTGGCTAAAGTTTATTACACAATGGTATAGCTATGTATATCGTTCGACAAGAGATTTTTCTTCTGCTTCACACAGCGATATATTGTCTTGCCCCATAATGGTAACCCTTTGCGACTCCCGTGCATATATAGCAATCCATTGTCCAGGCAGTAAGAAGCTTTAATAATTCATTGGCATTTTTTATATCTTTTTTACTTCCACCTTTAAATCCACCTGTATGTTCTCCGCATCTTTTGAGAAGTGTCTTACCAGCTTTGCCAACATATAATACTTTATCCAGTATCGAATTTATTTTTGTAACCAATAGATAAACAATACCCTCAAATTTTTCCAAAGGATTGTAAATGAAAAAAGTTAGATGTTCCTTGTCGCCAACTATGTTAATAATGCCGTTTCGTTGAAAGCCAAAATTAGTTATGCCCTCTTGCAAGTTAATCATGGTTTGGGTGATTTTGTGGAAGAATAGCTGCTAACATTTGCGCCTGCTCAAATCTAAATTATAGCGTCAATTCGTCAAAATAAGATTCGTTTGCACTAATGCCAGAAATTACTTTTTGTCGAACAGGTGTTTCTTTAAATACTGCCCACTATATACACTTTGATTAAAGTTCCTCAACGGTATGACGTACAAGTGAGTGACACAACAATGTTGAAAAATGAACAAATTTAGGCCAAAAAAAATCACCCCTTCTCCGCAAGCTTAACCGAAGCAGGCGCCACACCAAAATGCCGACGGAAGGAGCGGCTGAAATGGGAACTGTTTTCAAAGCCGCTTTCAAAAGAAGCTTCGCCAACGGTTTTGCCAAGATTGGAAATGAGGTGCATGGAATGGTGGAGACGTTTTTCTAACAGCCATTTGCCGGGGGTGGCATTGAACTGTTTTTGAAAATCACGTTTAAAGGCGGAAAGGCTGCGGTTGCTTAACTGGGCAAAAGCTTCCAGTTTTAAATTGTATCAATAGTTGTCTTCCATCACACGCTGCAATGTGGCGGCCTGCGGCTCTTTCAGCAGCGAACAGAAATAAGAAAGCAACTCTGCATTTTTTGGGTTATCCGCAAGCGTTAGTATGAGTTCACGGAATTTCAGTTCCAGCAGGGACTGGTCGGGGCGGCGGCCTGCATCAAAGTGCGGCATCATGGACTGAAAGAAAGCCTGCACCGAAGGGTCGGCCTCAATGGTCATGATGGGTTCGTATTTTTTATCCTGCTTATGCAGCGGCGAAGCCTTTGTTTTTAATACATCACAGATAAATTCATCCGGCAGAAAACACACCACAAGACAAAAACTAACATCAAAAAACTGCTCTACAATGCAGGCGCCTTTCCGCACAAAAACACAACTGCCTTTGCGTAAATCATAAGAGCCATGTGCGGTGTGCCATATTTTTTTGCCTTCCATCACATACACAATGTAATTGTGAAGGCTCCAGGTATCCTGGTATTTATTTTCCAGCGGGCAGTTGTACAGCGTGATGAGGCTGTCGCCGCAGTTGAGCTGCCGGAAATGTGCCGGGCTGGCAACGATATCGCTGTAGAGGTTGAACAAATGAAGAGGTTAAAATATAAAAGTAAAAAATTGATGGAACGGATAAGGATTATTTTATTTAAGCGGTGTGTAAGTTGGGGTGATATCTTTTTTGCACGCTAAGGGGGCAGAGGACGCAAAGGTTGAGGCACAATTTTATAATTTTTTTTCCCACGCTGAGGACGCAAAGGTTTAGCCGCAATTGAAATAAATTTTTTGCACTCCGAGAGGCAGAGGACGCAGAGGATAACTCTTTTATCAATAATTATTCCACACCCCGCTATTACAAAAATTGCATTTAGTATACAGGGTTTTAAAAGTCCTTCCCCGGGGGAGGATTTAGGATGGGCTTCCCTTACCCATTGTCCTCAAATCCCGGATACAACGTCATTCCACCATCCACAAACAAAGTAGTGCCATTAATATAATCAGCATCATCACTTGCTAAAAACACTGCAGCCCTGCCAACGTCTTCCACCTGCCCAATTCTTATTTCAGGAATTAGTTTTAACAGCTGCTGCAAATTCTGTGCGGCGCATATTCCTGTGCTATTGTTTTCATCATCATCATAATGCCGCCTTTGCTTGCTGCATAGTTGGCATGGCCAGCCCAGGGAATTACTTCATGCACACTGCTCATACAAATAATTTTTCCGGCTGCTTTAGAAAAACCATTCACTCCGTTTTTCAAAAACATGCGGATGGCTTTCCTTGCACAGAGAAACTGTCCTGTAAGATTTACAGCAATCACAAAATTCCATTGCTCGAGTGTCATCTCAGCAAACTTTGCATCTCTTTGCAGGCCTGCTTGTTAACCAATATATCTACACGGCCAAATTGTACTTCAGCGAATTTGAACATTGCTATCACTTCATCTTCCTTGCTTACATCGGCTTTAAAAGCAACTGCTTTGTTTCCTTCAGCAACAATTTCTGCTACTATCTGCTCCGCCATAGCCTGCGACTGCAGAACAGGATAATTAATAACAACTGTAGCGCCGGCCCTCGCCATTTCCCTTGCACAGCCTGCACCAATGCCGCTGCTGCTGCCGGTGACGATGGCAATCTGTCCTTGCAATTTTCTCTTTTCCATGGTATTTTTTTATTAAAATATTTGCAATCTTTTATTACTCCTGTTATACTGTTAAGCAGCAAGTAAAAATAACTTCAATGGATACTGCGTGTTATAATTTTAGATAATTCAACACTCATCAGGTAATTCCATCCCGCAAACCATTATATCATATCCGCTGTTTCAGCTTTGCAAAGCCTTTTCGCAAAGCCTGCATGCAATACTCAAATCCAAAACTGATTATTATTTTCTAAGAAGGGTCATTCGCTACTGTTCAGCTTCGATGATTAACACGCTGTTCAATAGCAAAGATTTGAATTACAAATATAAAATAGAATTACGTGCAAGGCAGTAAGCAGCAGATGCAGCATTACTGTAAGGAAAAAATTGCAGCAGCAAAATTTACAATATGCTGCCTTAAAAATATTTGATTACACTTTTTTAAAACGATAATTATATTCTGGAAGCCTATTTTAAAACAAGAAGGCTATATAAAATACTATTGTTGTCCGACAAACGTACAAAAAAATTATTTTTACCTCTGTAGGTATTAATCACACTACATCTTCATTTCCATTTGAAAAGCAGGGGGTGTTGTT
>JAYWIB010000267.1:0-3360 GCA_043789265.1 Chitinophagaceae bacterium | reverse complement strand
ACGCAGCAAGGAAACACTCGCAATGATAATGCAGGCGAGAAAACAGGGACTGGATGTAACCATTGATCAGTATCCCTACACCGCCAGCAGCACTTCGCTCAGTGCCCTGTTTCCGGAGGCTATACTTGCTGACGGGCAGGATTCTATTGCCGCAAGGCTGAGCAGGCCAGCCATAAAAAAAGAAGTGATTGACTTTATGGTAAAAAAATTAAAACGCCGCGGCTTAAAACATTTTAGCTATGCCGTGGCAGCATATTACAAAGCGGATACTTCTTTAAATGGAAAAAGTATTGAAGCAATAAACCGCATCAGGGGAAGAGAGCATACTGCAAAAGAAGAAGCAGCCACCATCATCGGGATGATGCAGCAGGGCGGTGCTGCCATGGTATTTCACGGCATCAGCGAAACAGATGTGCAGTATTTTATCCGTTATCCTTTTAACATGTTTGCCTCCGATGCAGGCATCCGTGTGTTTGGTGAAGGCGCTCCACACCCACGTGGCTATGGCACCAATGCAAGGGTGCTGGGTAAATATGTACGGGAGTTGCAGCTTATTTCGCTGGAAGAAGCCATCCGCAGAATGACTTCGCTGCCTGCCCAAAAATTTAATTTAAAAAACATTGGTTTATTAAAAGAAGGCATGGATGCAGATATAGTGGTGTTTGATGAAAATAAAGTCGCTGATAATTCCACCTTTGAAAAACCACACCAGTATGCTGCTGGTTTTTTATTTGTATTGGTAAATGGAAAATTGACCGTGGAAGATGGAAAGCATACCGGCGCAAGAAATGGAAAGGCATTGTATGGTGCTGTTCATTTATAGAATATGTTTATCTCTTTCACCAAAAAATCTATTGCCGGAAAAATTAATTTGCCAGGAATTGTGTTCTAAACATTCTCTTTCCGCTTATATAAAAAACTACGCCAGTCAAAATAGCTTGTATACATTTATCCCCTAAAAAAAATAGTTGTATGAAAAAAAATGTACCGGTATCAATAGCGCTGTTGGTTTGTTCGCTGTGTATACTTTGCTGTAACAATGCCGCAAAAAAAGAAGCGGCTGTGGTAAAAGATTTAACCCTGGCCAATATAAACAGCAGCATAAAACCCGGCGATAATTTTTATCTTTTTGCGAATGGGAAATGGTATGATACAGCCACCATCCTTCCATCAGAATCCCGTGCCGGTGCCGGAGTGGAAATGTATTACCGTTTAAAAAATAACATAAAAAGTATTTTGAAAACTACCTCTGCCGCCAAAGCGGCGGCTGGTACCGTACAGCAAAAAGTGGGTGACTTGTATGCTTCCGGCATGGATACTGCCACTATAGAAGCAGCAGGATATAAACCTGTAAAACCACTGCTGAATGAGATAGCAAACATCGCTGACGCAAGAGGCATAATAACATTTGCCGCCCGGCAAACAGCCGCCGGAAACCCATTGCTGATGGGTATCTATGTGGGTGCAGATGAAAAAAACAGCAGCCGCAATATTGCCGTTTTTTACCAGGCAGGATTGGGATTGCCCGACAGGGATTATTATTTTAAAAATGATGCGGCCACAGAAAAAATTACCGCTGCATACAAAAACTACTGCAGCACTTTATTTGCCTTAACCGGCACTGATACAGCCACCGCCGCAAAAAATGCATTGACATTGTATAACCTTGAAAAGCAAATGGCCGCCAGCCACCGTACCAATGTTGCGTTGAGAGATCCGCAATCAAATTATAATAAAAAGGCAGTGACGGCTCTTGCTAAACAAATGCCTGTATTAAACTGGCCGGTTTTGCTGAATGATTTAAAAATAAAAGCAGATTCATTAAACATCAGCCAGCCGGATTACTACGCAAAGCTGGATGAACTTATTGCAACCGTGCCGCTGGCAACATGGAAAATATACCTGCAGTTTCATGTGCTGGATAATGCAGCGCCTTATTTAAGCAGCCCTTTTGTTAAGGCAAGTTTTAATTACAATGGCAAAACCCTGAATGGACAAAAAGAAATGAAAGAACGGTGGGAGCAGGTATATGGTATTATTGATGAAAACCTGGGAGAAGCGCTCGGTGAATTGTATGTAAAAGAATATTTTACCGATGATGCAAAACAAAGAATGCTGGAGCTGGTAAACAATGTGCAGAAAGCTTTTGAAA
The DNA here is from genome assembly GCA_043789265.1 of Chitinophagaceae bacterium. Classification (GTDB taxonomy): domain Bacteria; phylum Bacteroidota; class Bacteroidia; order Chitinophagales; family Chitinophagaceae; genus Ferruginibacter. Next base: position 1,208 of record JAYWIB010000267.1, on the reverse strand, counting down.
TGCGGGTGAAAAAACTGGACTGGATGACAGACAGCACAAAGCAAAAGGCAATAGAAAAATCAGGCACCTTTATTAAAAAAATTGGTTTCCCTGATAAATGGCGGGACTACAGCAAGGTGAATATTAACCGCAATGATTTTTTTGCTAACGTGATGGCATGTGCCGCAAATGAATACGCTTACCAGGCAGCAAAAGTGGGCAAGCCGGTAGACCGTACAGAATGGGGAATGACGCCGCCTACCATCAATGCCTATTACAATCCTACGTTTAATGAAATTGTTTTTCCTGCAGGCATACTGCAGTTTCCCATGTTTGATAAAGATGCCGATGATGCCATGAACTATGGCGGTATAGGCATGGTGATAGGCCATGAAATAACACATGGCTTTGATGACCAGGGATCGCAGTATGATAAAGATGGCAACCTCAATAACTGGTGGACGAAAGAAGACAACGAAAAATTTAAAGCGAAAGGAAAGCAGGTGGTGGACCTGTACAATAAATTTACCGTGCTGGATTCGGTGCATGTAAATGGTGCCCTTACACTGGGAGAAAATATGGCCGATATTGGCGGCGTGGCCATTGCATACGAAGCCTTTAAACTTACTAAACAGGGGCAGGACACTGCAAGGATAAGCGGCTACACACCAGACCAGCGTTTCTTTTTATCCATTGCACAATGCTGGAGAAGAAAGGCCAAAGATGAAGCAATGCTGAAACAAATAAATACCGATCCGCATTCGCCGGCCATGTACAGGGTGTGGGGGCCAATGATGAATTTTACACCTTTTTATAAGGCCTTTAATATACAGCCCGGCGATAAAATGTTTGTGGCAGAAAAAGACAGGATTACTATCTGGTAGAAATATTTTTGGAACAAATGAAAGCGGCGTGGTTGGATGAACGAAAATGTGTTCTCAATAATTCTTAGCTGCAGGGAACGAAATGTTAGTAGCAGAAACCGCAATTTTTTTACGACAGCTCCGTAAGAACCATATGGTTTACATGCCGCTCCTGCGGAGCTTTATCAACTTTACTTAGTTTCTACTAACATATCGCCCTTACAGAGCTCAACTGCCGGGATTTTTTTTCTAAAAAATTCCCTGTAATTCTTTAAGCCTGGTAACGGTATAGGTAGGCTGCAGCGCTGTGCTTGCATTGATGTGGTTTACAAAAATATTATCCATGCCTGCATTGATGGCGCCCTG
>JAYWIB010000266.1:0-12115 GCA_043789265.1 Chitinophagaceae bacterium | reverse complement strand
GTAATTTTTAATTTTACGTAAACACATTATACACCGCATGATAACATACAAGCTGTCTGATTCCACCGCAGAGCTGGCAGGCATATTGAAACTGCAGAAGGAAAATCTTGCCAGAAATTTAAGTGCTGCGGAAATACAAAGCCAGGGATTTGTAACTGTAGATCATAGTTATGATCAATTAAAAAAACTGAATGATTTTGAAAAACATTTGATAGCCAAAGACAATGATGCAGTAGTGGGATATGTGCTGGCCATGACGCAGCAGTCAAAATTTGATTTGCCTGTATTGGTTCCAATGTTTGAACTTTTTGAAAATATTTTGTACGAAAACAAAAAAATTTCTGCCTGCAATTATTTGGTGATAGGGCAGGTGTGTGTTAGTAAAGCATACAGGGGTATGGGTATTTTTGATAGAAGCTATGCTGCCTATAAAAAATTCTACAGCCATACATACGATTTTGCCATTACTGAAATTGCTGCATCCAATACCCGTTCGTTAAATGCACACAAGCGCATTGGCTTTAAAGATATATACAGGTATACCGGACCTGATAACATAGAATGGGTGGTGGTGCTTTGGAACTGGACAAACAACATTTAATGCAAAAAAGAATGACGCTTGATTGCTTCCATAATTTTTTAATTTTAAGATTAAGCCTTAACTTCCTGTATAAATCATTGTATGTTTCACCGCATCATTGCCTATTTTCAAACACTGGATCAGCACCCCCTGCAGCGCATGACCATGCTGGTGGCCGGCTTGCTTTTTTTCTGGATACTGGAAGGCGCCATACCATTGCTTACACTGCAGTATAGAAAATCGAAGTGGCGGCATGCGGCTGTTAACCTCGGCTTTACTGCGATGCACCTCATCATCCATACTTTTCTTGCAATAATAATTATACAACTTAGTGACTGGTGTCTGCAAAAAAATATTGGCCTTGTATACTGGCTCCATGCAAATATTTTCTGGACAATAGTTATTACATTTCTCACACTCGATTTTTTTGGCGGCTGGCTGGTACACATTACTCAACATAAAATTTCTTTTTTATGGCGCTTCCATATTATTCATCATGCAGATAATAAAATAGATGTTAGCTCCGGCCTGCGCCACCACCCGGGCGAAAGTTTGCTCAGAGGTATTTTCTTTTTTATGGGTATTGCTGTGTCCGGCGCACCCATGTATGCCGTTATGATTTTTCAAACCATCCTTATACTGGTCACCGCATTTACACATGCTAACATCAGCCTGCCAAAGCGGGCAGACAATGCAATTAGTTATATTTTTGTTTCTCCCAATATGCACAAAGTACATCACCATTGGCAGCAGCCTTTTACCGACAGTAATTATGGTGCAGTATTATCCGTATGGGACAGGCTGCTCGGTACGTTTAAACAACTGCATCCATCACAAATTAAATACGGGCTCGACAGGTATTACCCCAATGAAAAAGATGAAGATTTTTTGAACCTGCTCAAAAGCCCTTTTTTAAAACAGGATAAAAAATAAAGCTTGCCGCCAGCCTATCTTTGTTTTTTAAAATAACAGTCATGGGCAAATTTTTTAATTCAATCAAACCGGCACATGCAGCATTCATAAGCCAACAGCATATTTTTTTTACAGCCACTGCACCCTTAAGTGCTTCGGGCAGAATAAATCTTTCACCAAAAGGACTGGACTGTTTCCGTGTATTGAATGAGCAGCAGGTGGGCTATATGGATCTTATCAGCAGCGGAAACGAAACATCTGCCCATACCCTGGAGAATGGCCGCATCACATTTATGTTTTGTTCTTTTGGTGCCAAACCAAATATCTTGCGGCTCTATGGTAAAGGCTTTGCAGTATTGCCCGGCACAGAAGACTGGGCGCAGTATGCACCCAACTTTAATATTTATCCAAGCACACGCCAACTGATAATAGCAGCTATTGATTTGGTGCAAACCTCCTGCGGCTTTGGCGTGCCTGTTTTTGAATATACAAGTGAGCGGGACATACATTTTGAATGGGCAGAAAAAAAAGGTGCCGAAGGGCTGCACGAATATGTTCAAAAAAATAATTTAAAAAGCCTGGATGGATTGCCTACCGATATTGGTATAAATGAACAACAACAGTAAGCAAAATATTTATGAGTGATGAACTGTTACGAGCCTGGGAAAAAAAATCCGGCGACCGGCAAAAGCTCTACAAAAATTTTCTGCACCGGGCAGATAAAAAGCAGGTATTGAAAGTATTGCCCGATTTGCATGAAGAGGCATTCAGTAAAATTGATTGCTTGCAATGTGGCAACTGCTGCAAGGGCTATTCGCCACGATTTAAAACACCAGATATAAAACGCATTGCCAGGCATTTAAAAATAAAAGAAGGAGACCTTATCAATAATTATTTAAGGGTAGATGAAGAAGGAGATTATGTGATGAAGGCGGCGCCCTGTTCTTTTCTGGGAGAAGACAATTACTGCAGCATTTATGATGTTCGTCCTTCCGATTGCGAACGCTTTCCTTATACTGACGAAGATGTGCTGCTGAAAAGGCAACCACTTACTTTAAAAAATTCCAGCTTTTGCCCTATCGTATATTATGTGCTGGAAAAATTGATGCAAACACTTCCGAGATAAACTATTAGGTACAAAGTTTTTTTGTGTTTGATGCTGCTGTTAAAATCAATTAGCGCTTTTTATAAAGTAGTTGAACAATAGATATTGCGGTATCATTTATTTTTTTTTTGCAGCCTTTTAGTATTCAAGTTTTTTTAATGAAGGCGCTTTAAACCAGGTTATCACTACAATAGCCACCGTCATACATCCGCCAAAAACTACTGAAGGAATTACACCCATCAGCTTGGCGGCCACACCACTTTCAAACTGGCCAATTTCATTGGATGAATTGATGAACATAGAGTTTACACTCATTACCCGTCCACGCAGTGCATCGGGTGTTTTTAATTGTACAATATTGCCCCGTACCACCACGCTTACACCATCCAGCAAACCGCTCAGCAGCAGCGCCACAAAAGAAAGCAAATACCATTTGGATAATCCAAACACAATGATGCATACACCAAATCCTGCCACAGCAAACAAAAGTTTTATGCCTTGCTTACGCTTCATTGGTGACAAGGTAAGCCAGCCTACCATTATGATGGAACCGATGTCTGTAGCGGCATTCAGCCAGCCAAAGCCAATAGGCCCCACCTTTAAAATATCTTTTGCGTATACAGGCACCATGGCTACTGCACCTCCAAATAGCACAGCAAATAAATCAAGCGACAATGCAGCCAGCAGTTCCTTTGTTTTAAATACATACTTTATTCCTTCCATTACCGCTTCCATCGTTTTTCTTTCTGCATCAATGCCGGGCGGCTTAGAGGAGAGCCTGTATAAAAAAAATAGCCCAATGAAAATAAAACTGGTGATGATAATAAATGTACCCGTTACATGCAGGGCTGCTATCAAAAAACCAGCAGCAGCATGGCCCGTAATACTTGCTATCAGCCAACTGGTGGAACTTAATTGTGCAGCAGGTAATAATAAATCCCTTGGCACCAGTGAAGCTACAATGGCGCCAAATGCCGGCCCCGAAAAAGCACGGATAGCACCCGTGATAAAAATAACACTGTAAATAAAAATTACAATCAGCTTATTGCCAAACTCCTGCTGAAACCAGTTGGATGATGTGCCGAGTAAAATAAAAGCACAGATGCCAAAAAGAAAAACACATCTTACCAGCATTTTACGTTTGTCACTTTTATCAATTACATAACCGGCATATAAGGATAGCCCCACGGCGGGTATTGCTTCTGCCAGGCCAATCATGCCTATGTAAAATGCATCACCGGTAAGCTCATACATCCACCACGCCACCAGAGTGCCCATCATACGCAGGCCCATAATAAAAATAAAACGGCCAAATAAAAAATTTCTGAATTCAGTAATTCTGAAAACTGATTGTAGTGATTGATTCAACAGGTATAATTTGATAAGATTGCTGCAAAGGTATTGCAGGCATGTTTACATTATGCGGAAAATTCCGGCAGCAGGGTTAAAAAAAATTATGGCAGCGTGATATAATGCTGCCCGTCATCATATTCTTTGTCAAGCGCATTGATGACGGCCTGCAGATGCAATTCATTGTCAAGAAAATTCGCATCCGATGCATCTACAAAAAGTGTTTTGATATTGTGCTGCTTAATGTATTGGGTGTAGGTTTCCTGCAGGCTGAAAAGATAATCGTTTGGAATGGCCTGTTCGTACGAACGGTTGCGTTTTTTTATATTTTCCTGCAGCTTATTTACCGGCGTATGCAGGTAAATTAAAATGTCTGGCTGCACTATTTGCGGCGTCATAATATCAAACAGTTTTTGATACAGCCTGAATTCTTCATTGGGTAAATTTACTTTTGCAAACAGCAGGCATTTGGTAAACAGGTAATCAGAAATGGTGATGTGCTGAAATAGATCTTTTGTCTGGAGTAAATCTTTAAGCTGTTTGTACCGCTCTGCCATAAAAAATAACTCAAGCGGAAAAGCATACTGGCCGGGGTTCTCGTAAAACTTTGGTAAAAAAGGATTGTCTGCAAATTCTTCCAGTATCAGCCTTGCATTGTAATGCTTACTCAGTAAATGTGCAAGGGTGGTTTTGCCGGCGCCTACATTCCCTTCTATCGTTACGTAATTATACTTCATAGCTTGAGTGGTGCAAAATAATATGAAACATCAGCAGGGCAATTAAAACTTTTTCACATCAAGGGTATCGGGGCATTGCTTTAATAATTGATGAACCGTTTTTTTTAACACAGGGTGAATAAAGCCCGGCGAAAGTTCATTCAGCGGTACCAGCACAAAGCGCCGGTTTTCAATTTCCGGATGAGGCACCGTTAATTCTTTTTGCCGTATGATTGCCTTGTTAAAAAAAAGTACATCAATGTCAATTACACGTGGGGCATTTTTTACTGTTCTTATCCTGCCCATATTTTTTTCAATAGATAAAATAGTTTGCATCGTTAGCGGTGCATCCATGCTGCTTTCCACAACAATTACCTGATTTAAAAAATCTGGCTGGCTGGTATTGCCCCAGGCCGCAGTAATATATAAATTTGACTGACGGACAACTTTGCCAATATTTTTTGTAATATTTTTTATCGCAGAATGCAATTGATGTTGGCTGTTGCCCATATTGCTGCCCAGCAGCAGGTATATTTTATTCATGATTAACAAACAGCCTTTTATCAAATTGAAAAATGGATGTCTCCACTACTTTTAATTTTTTACAATCAGGATGAGTTGTATTTAAAACATAATTGTATTCTTCTTCTACAATAGCCGATGGTACTTTTAATGCCGCTGCATTTCCTGACAGTAAAAATTGATCACCCATCCACTGTGTATATTCCCAGTCGTCTTTCCATCCTTTTTTTAAACTGGCAGTTTTAATCGACTGCACCGGCAGCGCATCAGGCAGCAGTATTTTTATTAAGTGGTACGATGGCGGAATGCTTAGTTTATCGGCCCGTACAAAAATTTCCAGCACCGCCAGTGATACATTTTCGGCAGCATATAACGCAGGAATGTCTTTGGAATTCCACCTGCCCCCATACAACTTTGCACCTGTACCAGACAGATCGTTTTTATATTTTTCTGTAGCAAGCCGGAAAATTATCATGCAAGTATACCATGTTCTATTCTTCCCAGTTGAGTAAGTATGCGGCTGATACCTTCTGCAGTGGTAAGTGAATTAAAAGATAAATTTCCTTCCAGCATAGAGGGGTTTCTTTTTATCCAGTTGTAAAATATATCTGTGCTGCCAAATATTTCTTTGCCTTTTTTTATTACCTGGTGCAGTTGCATGGCTCTTTCGGCATTGATGGGTGCAAAGCTGCCATTGCTTTTGGCATAGCGCTGCAGCGTACGCTCACTTACATGCAGCATGGCGGCCCATTCGGCCTGTGTAAAAGGAGTATTGTCTGAAATTTTTTTAAATTCTGTATATGTAAAATCTTTGAGGCTGGGCAGTATCTTTACAGTTCTGTACAATGCTGCTGGTTCTTCTGCTTTGGTAACAGTATGTTTTACTTTGTATGGGGCAGGTTTTTTTGTTGTTGTTTTCTTTTTCATGTTCCGTCAGTTGTCGTACAAATATACGTCATTTGCCGTATTTTAAAATTTTTTATTTCCTTTTTTACAATAGATTTGCGCCTTAAAATTGTATGATGCAGCAATACAGCCAGATAAAAGCCATGCTGGCTATCACCAGGGCCAGTCTGCGGGGAATTTTCAGAAGTCCTTCTGCGGTGATATTCAGTTTTGTTTTTCCATTTATTTTTATTTTGGTTTTTGGATTTATTGGTAATAATGCCGGGGCGCCTGTATATAAAATTGCCCTTGATAAAAATGCAGATACCAGCAATGCACTCTTTGATTCAATAAAAAGCAGCAGCCGTATCCGCATCGTTTCTTTTGCAGATGAAAAAGAGTTGCGTAGCAGTTTGATAAAAGGGAGAATAGCAGGGATTTTAAACATACAAAAAACAGGCAGCTCAATGCCCGCTTACACTTACAGTATTAAAAGTACATCTGCAAGCAATGATAAATGGCCGCAGGTGCTGCCGCTGATAAACAATATTGATAACAAAATAAGCAATGAACGCTACAGCAGCAGGCCCAACTTTGCCATACCCAATTTTAAACAGGAAAGGGATATAGAACAAGTAAGGGAATATAAAACCATAGATTTTATCCTGCCTGGCCAGTTGGGTTTTTCTTTGCTAAGTGCAGGCGTGTTTGGAGTGGCCTTTATGTTTTTCAGCCTAAGAAACACGCTGGTGCTTAAGCGTTTTTTTGCCACACCCATCAGCCGTACATATATCGTATTGGGCGAGGGGCTGGCAAGGGTGTTGTTTCAACTGCTTACAGCCGTGGTAATTATTTTATGCGGTTATTTATTGTTTGGCTTTACGCTGGTGCATGGTGCGGCTACTTTTTTTTCCATGTTATTATTAAGTTTTTTAGGCCTGATTGTTTTTATGGGATTTGGTTTTATAGTAAGTGGTTTGGCTAAAAGTGAAAGTACCATTCCGCCGCTTGCCAATATGATTACACTGCCGCAGTTTTTAATCAGCGGTACTTTTTTTTCTATTGATAATTTTCCAAAATGGCTGCAGCCCATATCCAGAATAATGCCGCTTACACATTTAAACAATGCCATGAGGGCTGTGGCTTTTGAAGGCGAAAGCCTGTGGGGTGTAAAAACTGAAATTGCCATACTTATTGTTTGGGGCATAGTCGTATATGCCGCTGCTGTCAAAATTTTTAAATGGGAATAAACCATGCGGTTATTGAAATTATTTTTTGCCGTAGCAGCAGGATTATTTGCCATCATTACACTGCTTTCTTTACTGATACCTTCTTCGGTACCTGTGTCAAGAACAGTGTTGATAAATGGCAGTATCCCTTCCATTCTTTTGCAAGTGGCAGCAGTGCCCAACTGGAAAAACTGGCATCCTGTTTTTAAACAACCCGGCGCCACTCTTTTACCCGTAAATAATTTTAAAAACCAACAGCAGCATGATATTAAATATAATGGTAAAACAGCCCGCCTTATCATTACAGGGGCTGACAGCAGTGCGGTAAAATTTTTATTGCAGTCCCGGGGCGAAAATGATATTGAAAATACAATAACCTGCACCCAAATACCACAGCAACTTGCTGTGCAGGTGCAGTGGCAGGCAGTAAACAAACTTAGCTGGTATCCATGGCAAAAATTTTACGGAATATTTGCTGATAAACTTACTGGCCCCGGCTACGAAGCTGCCCTGCAGGGCTTAAAAGAGTTTATTGAAAACGAAAAGCCCTAATAATTTTTCTCACTGGCTTCCGGATGTTTTACAAGATGCAACGATTTATTAAAACTGGTTGTCAACCCTATGCAGATACATATGGACTATACCGCTTTACTGAAAGATTGTATTAAACAAAAGCCAATTGCACAAAAGCAATTGTACGATCATTTTGCGCCCCTAATGATGGGTGTATGTTACCGCTATACCAAGTCGGTAACCGACGCTGAAGATGTATTGCAGGAAGGTTTTGCACGGGTGTTTCAATACATTGGCAGTTATAAAAATACCGGCGAACTGGGTGCATGGATACGGCGGATAATGGTAACCACTGCTCTTAATTATTTAAAACGCCACAAAAAATACCGCACAGAAATGGTATTTACAGAAGTGCCGCTGCATCCCGTATCAGACGAAAATCCCGTAATACAATTAAATGCAAAAGAACTGGCCGCTTTAATCCGGCAATTGCCTACAGGGTATCAAACCATCTTTAACCTGTATGCGGTAGAAGGATATACGCATGCAGAAATTGGGCAGATGCTGGGTATAAGTGAAGGCACTTCCAAATCTCAATATTCCAGGGCAAGGCATGTATTGGCAGAGTGGCTCGATAATTATTTTTTTACAAAAAAACAAGAGCATTATGCAGCAAAATAATTTTGAACATAGCGTGCATACCATTCTGGATGGCTTTACAATACCACCATCAAGCGAGGCGTGGTCGAAAGTAGAGGCGCAACTGCAGCAGCACCGCAACAAGAAAAATAAAATTTTGCCTCTATTTTTTATCTGCTGTTTTTTGTTCAGTGTTCTTTTACTTCACGATCTGCGTGTTACTCAAAATACTCCTGCTATTTTATCAGCCGATAAAAAAGAAATTAATTCTAAAGCAGCGAGTGAAAACAACACCAGTGGTATACACACCAAACAAACAGGTACAAAAAATCACCATACAAGTGGCCGAAAAGTATTGGCATATCAATACTATTCTGCCAAAATAAATAACAAACTGATAAAACTAAAAGCAGAAAAAGAAATTTCATCTTTTGTTAGGGAAAGGTCTGATGTGATGAAAGAAATTTTATCTAATGTTGAAATACAAAACAGCATACCACCCGCCAAAAAAATTGCTTCATTGCAAATCATAGATAACAGCCAGACGGCAATTAAAGAAGCGGCACCCATGCAGCAACAGGTTGCAGATACCTTTATAAAAAATGAACAGACAAAAATTAAAATCAGGGAAAAGAAATGGACTTTCTCAGCAGCAGTTTCTGCCGGTTTGTTTGCCACAGGCAGCGGTTATTTTAATTCTGACGCTAATGCCTTTTATTCAGATGTAATTTCTGCCGCACCAGGTTCGGGCAACCCGAATATTTTCACTCCTTCTGCTATTAAACCATCCCTTTCATTTTCAGCAACTGTGATGGCGTATAAAAAATTATCAGCAGCCACCAGCATTGGCATTGGTATTCAATACCGGTTTGGACAAACCTACAGGAAGGTGGGAGAAGTATTTGAAACTGAACAGGTACGGGGAAATTTTTTAACAGGCAATTCAACCATTTACAAAAATCAATTTTATTTTATCGAACTGCCCCTTTCTATGGAATTTAAAATTGGGAATGGAAAAAATCATCCTGTATCATTTGATGCAGGCATCCTGTATTCAAGACTACTTCATACAAACGCACTGCAGTTCAACGGCGTTTCAGGAATTTATTATAAGGACAACAGCCTTTTCAATAAAAATCTTATAAGTATTTCCACGGGCTTCTCCATTAGTTTACTAAAAAACAAACCGGGGCTGCTTACCACGGGGCCTGCATTGTATTACAGCCTCACACCTGCTGCCAGCAGTGGCTGGTATTCCAAAACACACAACAGCTTTTTAGGAATAAATATGCGCTGCAGGTTATAAATCTTTTTTATCATTGCAACTATGCCCTGCAATGTGTTGTCAGCCTTTCAATAACTGTTTTTGCAGACCTGGCTATCATGAGGTATTAAGCTGGTATATGCAGCACATACCTGTATCAATTAAATCATTCACCTCCAGAATTTTTTTTATGAAAAAAGTTACCAGCCTCTTATTACTGTTTCCTCTTATAACACTCACGTTGCCCGTTGGGTGTCTTAAGGATACCTGCACACATACGTATTCTTACACATGGTTTGAGCCAGTTTACAAAACAGTCGCTGAAGTAAGGGCGGGTATTTTATCCAGGCCTGCGGCGGCAATAAAAGCACCTGGCAAACTTTTTATGAAAGGCAATTATATTTTTTTGAATGAACTGAATAAGGGCGTGCATATCATTGATAACACAAATCCTGCAACTCCTATAAACAAAGCCTTTATTGAAATACCGGGGAATGTCGACATCGCTGTAAAAGGCAATACCCTATATGCAGATTTATATACCGATTTGGTCGTGATGGATATTTCAAATCCTGAAAATGTAAAAACAAAAAAGTTTGTGGACAATATTTTTCCTGAAAGGTTTTACGGGTTTCACTATGACAGGTCGAAAATAATTTTCGAATGGAAGAGGCATGATACCACCATTGCCCAAAACTGCGGTACTCAGGATAATCCGTGGACGGTGTTTGCAAATGACGGAGTGATGGTGGCCAGCGAAAACATCAGCGGCAATAAAGCTTTCAGTGGCGGAAGCCCAACGGGCATTGCCGGATCGATGGCGAGATTTGCACTGGTAAATAATTACCTCTACACTGCCGGTGAGGCTGACCTCAAAACATTTGACATTTCCAATCCCGAAAATCCTGTTGCTGCAGGCAACACCCGTCTTGGATGGGGCATTGAAACCATTTTTCCATTTAAAAACCATTTGTTTATTGGTTCCAAAACCGGCATGTTGATATATAATATAGATAACCCTGCCTCGCCTGCGGCATCAGGCTCTTTTTCTCATGCACGTGTATGCGACCCCGTTATTGCAGAAGATGATGTTGCATTTGTAACCCTGCGGGATGGAAGTGAGTGTATGGGCTTTTTAAATGAACTGAATGTAGTGGATATCCGCAACCTGGCTGCTCCGGTATTGCTGAAAAAATATAACATGACAAATCCTCACGGACTTTCAAAAGATGGTGATTATCTTTTTATCTGCGATGGCAGGGATGGGCTGAAAATTTATAATGCTGCTGACGTTAACAACATTCATCTCATCAGGCGTATTGCTATGCCGGATACCTATGATGTAATTGCCTGGAACGGCCTGGCATTGGTAGTGGCAAAGGACGGGCTTTACCAGTTTGATTACAGCAACATCAACAACATTCGGGAACTGAGCAAAATTTCTGTAGCAGATTAAATTTTTTAAAATGAGAAAATATTTAATCAGTTTATGTTGCGGCTGCAGTCTAATTGCAGTAACGGCACAGCAAAAAGCAAAAATGCCGGCAAAGTTTACTGTAACAGTACAGGCAGGTGCATTAAAAGGCGAAACACCTGAGGCCGCCATGCAGTTTCAGTTGTTGGGTGGCCTTAAAAAAAATGCATGGCTTGCAAGCCTGGGTGCCGGGGTTGATTATTATGGAAGTAAAAGAAGCATGCCCCTGTTTTTGGATATAAAAAATTTTATCGGCAAAGGCAAAAACAATCCATTTATTTATACATCCGCAGGCTATAATTTCAGTTGGCTAAGGCAGAATGAAAAATTTAATAATTTTTGGAATGCATCTCACAGCCAGCAGGGAGGATTGTTTTATGATATTGGTGCAGGCTACCGGTTTGCACTCAATAAAAAAATGTCTGCAGGCTTTAGTGCCGGCTATTCTTACAAGCAGCAAATTGAAATAATACAGCGGGATAATATGCCTTGTGATTTTTGCATACCAATACAGCAAAATGGACAAACTCAACCAGAGCAATACAATTACCAGCTCAGGCGACTCAGCTTTAAAATGCTTTGGTGGTTTTAATAAATTGCAAGTTCCGCTTTATACCATTGTATTTGCTCCGCCTCAATGGCGAATTTTTAAATATTTTTTTGAATGCTTCTTCTGTTAGTTCTTCCCAATCGTTGCTGCTGAAATTGAGTACAGCAGGTATCGGTAAAAATTCAGATTCTTTAGTGGGTTTGCTAAATCTGTTCCATGGGCATACATCCTGGCATACATCACAGCCAAACATCCAGTTGTCAAATTTTCCTTTCATTGCATCCGGTATCAGTGCATCTTTCAGTTCGATGGTAAAATAGGCAATGCATTTGCTTCCATCCACCACTTTATCCGGCAGTATGGCATCGGTGGGGCA
>JAYWIB010000265.1:0-3369 GCA_043789265.1 Chitinophagaceae bacterium | reverse complement strand
TTTATGAAACAGGCACCATCGAAAAAAATCCGATGGGTGAAGCTGATGTGCTGCAAACAATGGAACTGCTAAAAAAAATTAAACCACAGCAAATTTTTTGTGCAGGTGATTTTGCCGATCCGCATGGTACACACAAGGTTTGTTTTGATGTAGTGATAGAAGCGCTGAGAAAGTTGAAAGTTGAAAGTTTAAAGTTTAAAGTTGGGGAGCATTGGGTTCATAATTGCTGGCTGTGGCTGTACAAAGGCGCCTGGCAGGAATGGGACATCACAGATATAGAAATGGCGGTACCAATGAGCCCGGATCAGGTGGTAAAAAAACGCAATGGTATTTTTATTCACCAGAGCCAGAAAGACAGTGTGCCTTTTCAGGGTAGTGATGACCGTGAGTTTTGGCAGCGGGCAGAAGAACGCAATGCAAATACTGCCAGCCTGTATGCCCGGCTTGGCCTTACACAATATGCAGCCATGGAAGCCTTTGTACGCTGGCATTATTAAAGTTTGCCGCAGGTATTATTTTTTTCTGAAGAAAATTCTGACGGGTACACCTGTAAATTTAAAGTGGGTACGCAACTGGTTTTCCAAATAATTTTTATAAGGATTTTTTATTTCATCCGGGTAGTTGCAGAAAAAAGCAAAGGAAGGAACCACCACAGGCAACTGTGTTACATATTTTATTTTTACCTGGTTGCCCCGAACCACGGGTGCATGATACGCTTCCACCGCCTTCAGCATTACATCATTCAGTTTGGAAGTGGGAATGTGCTGTTTGCGGCTTTCATACACTTCCAGCGCCAGTTCAATGGCTTTAAAAATTCTTGTTTTTTCTGTGGCAGAAATAAACAAGATGGGCACATCGTTAAATGGTGCCAGTCTTTTCTTTAAATTCGCTTCATAGTCACGTGCCGTATTGGTTTCCTTAGGCATCAAGTCCCATTTATTTACCAGCACCACTACGCCCTTTCCTTTTTTTACAGCCATGGAAAAAATATTTAAATCCTGCGCCCCTATTCCCTTTTCTGCATCCAGCACCAGCATGCATATATCGGCTTCATCCATGGCTTTTACAGCACGTATTACTGAATAAAATTCCAGGTCTTCATTTACTTTTGCCTTGCGGCGTATACCCGCCGTATCAATCAGCACAAATTCTTTATTGAATAATTTGTAGTGTGTATGTATAGTATCTCTTGTAGTGCCGGCAATGTCGCTTACAATGGTACGCTCCTGCCCTATCAGTGCATTCAGCAAAGATGACTTGCCTACATTGGGTTGACCAATAATGGAAATTTTTGGCAACTGGCGTTCATCTTCAATTACGGTATCATCCTGTATCAGTGCAGTAATACCATCCAGCAAATCGCCGGTGCCCGTGCCGCTGATAGAAGATAAAAAGTGTATGTTATCAAAACCAAGACTGTAAAATTCTGATGCCTCCAGCAACCTGTCGTGATTGTCTACTTTATTCACCACCAGAAAAATCGGTTTGGAAGTTTTACGCAGCATCTGCGCCATAGATTCATCCAGGTCAGTAATGCCTGTAGCCACATCCACCATAAGAACGATGGCATCTGCTTCATCCAATGCTATCAGCACCTGTTTGCGAATTTCTCTTTCAAATACATCTTCACTCTTTGGCACAAAGCCGCCTGTATCAATCAGGTTAAAAGCTTTGCCATTCCATTCGGCCACGCCATACTGCCTGTCCCGTGTTACGCCGCTTACATCATCCACTATTGCTTTGCGCTGTTCCAGCAGGCGATTGAAGAATGTACTTTTACCTACATTGGGTCTGCCTGCTATTGCTACTGTAAAACTCATATACACCCTCCGCTCTCAAAAGGGGGAACTAAAACAGTCCCCACCATTTAAAGAGATTTTATTTTTATTAAATTAAAAGTCAATTATATACTACTCCAAAATATTCGATAAGCATTTTAAATTATTGAACTCCAAAGTTCACTGCTTAGGGAACGAAGGATTAATACCCATACTCCCTCAACTGCGTTTCATTGTCTCTCCATTTAGGCCGCACTTTTACAAACAATTCTAAAAAAACTTTGCTGCCCAAAAATTTTTCAATGTCTTTTCGTGCCAATGTACCGAGTTGCTTTATCATCTTTCCACCTTCTCCCAATATAATTCCTTTTTGTGTATCCCGCTGTACAATAATATCTGCCTGTATTTTTATTAAGGTGGTCTTTTCTTTAAACTCCTGTATCAGCACAGTGCTGTGGTAAGGAATTTCTTCTCCATACAACGCAAAGATTTTTTCCCTTATCATTTCACTCACAAAAAATTTAGTGGGCAAATCGCTTAAATCATCACCCTCATAAAAAGGAGCGCCTTCGGGCAACATTTCAATTATCTTTTGCAGTAATTCAGCAATTCCTTTTTTCTTTAAAGCTGAAATTACAAGAACATCCCTGCAATAAGATTGCAGTTTAAAATAATCAATGGCCTGCTGTAAATTTTCCGTGCTTACTTTATCGGATTTATTCAGCACCAGCAGTGCCGGAGCTTTCAGCCTTAACGCGGCAAAAATTTCACTGCTTTCTTCAGGGCTTTCACCGGCATCGGCAATCAGCAATGCCACGTCTGCATCTTCCAGGCTGCCCTTTACTGCCTGCATCATTTTTTCGTGCAGTTTATATTTGGGTTCAATAATGCCCGGTGTATCAGAAAAAATTATTTGATGATTCGGCCCTGTTAAAATTGCTTTAATGCGGTGGCGGGTGGTTTGTACCTTATGCGATACAATGGCCATCTTTTCTCCCATCAATGCATTCAGCAGTGTGCTTTTGCCTGCATTGGGCTTACCAAAAATATTTACAAAACCAGATTTCATTATTGTAAAAATTGTGCAGCACCGCAGAAATGATGACCAAAGAAATAGAAGAGGAGGTAATCAAATCCCTGGCGCTAAAAATTATTTCCAGGAAAAAAATCTCACTAAAAGTGAGTTTATTAAAAATACAAATGTGGCCGTGCAGCCACATTGTTTGGTTGCGAAGAGAGGGATCGAACCTCTGACCTTCGGGTTATGAGCCCGACGAGCTACCGCTGCTCTACTTCGCATTGCAAAAGTAATGGTTTGCAGTTTTGCTTCCAAATAATATACATTTGTTTTGTAAAATAAAGCTGCATGAAAAAAATAGCATACCGCTGTATCCCTTTACTGGCAATGGTTTCAATGATATCCTGTTCTGATAAAATAAAAGAGCAGCAGGATGAAATATACAGCAGGCACCTGCAGCGCCACGTACCGCTTACCATTATCAGTACGCCTGCACCGGATGATAAAGCAGCTATGCACCTTCTTTTGTTAAACGACGGACAGGATGTAAAACAACTTGAACTAAAGCAAACA
>JAYWIB010000264.1:0-3369 GCA_043789265.1 Chitinophagaceae bacterium | reverse complement strand
ATGAAAAAGTAATCAATGCCGAAGCTGCACTGCAGGGTGCAAGAGACATCATTGCAGAGCAGGTAAATGAGGATGCAGTGGTAAGGGCAAAGCTGCGGCGGCTGTTTGAAAACGAAGCCACCCTGCAGAGTAAAGTAGTAGCAGAAAAGGAAACAGCAGCCATCAAGTACAAAGATTATTTTGATTTTGCTGAACCCATTTCCCGGATACCTTCACACAGGATACTGGCTGTACTCAGGGGTTTTTTAGAAGGTTATTTAAGAATGGAAATTGCGCCACCGGAAGAGCGGGCGCTGGAGTTGCTACAGCAGCAATATATATTGGGCATCAGTACATGCAGTGCACACATCAGCAAAGCAATAAAAGATGCCTACAAAAGACTGCTGCAGCCGGGGCTGGAAACAGAGTTCCGCACCGCATTAAAAACAAAGGCGGATGAAGATGCCATCAATGTGTTTGCCGAAAACCTGCGCCAGTTATTGCTAAGTTCACCATTGGGCAGCAAAAAAATTCTGGCAATTGACCCTGGCTACAGAACAGGCTGTAAAGTGGTATGCCTTGATGAAAAAGGCAGCCTGCAAAAAACTGAATTGATTTTTCCGCACGAAAAAAACCGGGTGGATGCAGAAGCAATAAAAATTAAAAACCTGGTAAGCGAATATGGTATAGAAGTATTTGCCATTGGTGATGGCACTGCCGGCAGGGAAACGGAGCAGTTTATAAAAAATTTAAACCTGGGACTGCCTGTATTCCTGGTAAATGAAGATGGCGCTTCCATTTACTCAGCTTCTGCCATTGCACGGGATGAATTTCCCAATGAAGACATTACCGTACGTGGCGCCGTAAGCATTGGGCGCAGGCTGATGGATCCGCTGGCAGAGCTGGTAAAGATTGATCCCAAAAGTATTGGCGTAGGCCAGTACCAGCATGATGTAAATCAGGCAAGACTAAAAGAGCGCTTAGACGCCACCGTTATCAGTTGTGTGAACAATGTGGGTGTAAACTTAAATACGGCCAGCAGGCATTTGCTGGCTTATGTAAGTGGCATAGGCAGTACGCTTGCTGAAAATATTGTGCAGTACCGCAATGAAATAGGCCGCTTCACCAGCCGTAGGCAATTATTAAAAGTACCTAGGCTGGGCGGCAAAGCATTTGAACAGTGTGCAGGATTTTTACGCATACGGCAGGGAGAGGAAATGTTGGATGCAAGTGCAGTGCATCCGGAGGCATACCCCGTGGTGGAGTTAATGGCGAAAGATTTAGGCGTACCTGTAAATGAAATGCTGGGGCAGGAGGAGTTGCTGAAAAAAATTGATCTTAAAAAATATGTATCGCCTCAAACAGGCGAACTAACGCTGAAGGATATACTAAATGAATTAAAGAAACCCGGCCTGGATCCACGGAGTGAAGTGGAGGCTTTTGATTTTGCAGCCATCTACAGTATAGATGATGTAAAAGTGGGTATGGAAGTACCGGGTGTAGTTACCAATATCACCCGCTTTGGTGCGTTTGTAGATATTGGTGTAAAGCAGGATGGGCTGGTGCATGTTTCAGAAATAGCACACCAGTACATTACTAATCCCAGTGAAGTGCTCAAACTGAATCAGCAGGTGCAGGTAATAGTGCTGGAAGTAGATGCCGTAAGAAAACGTATAGCTTTATCTATCAAACAAAAAATGGAAGCACCCGCAAAAAAACAATTCTCCAAATACAGCAAACAAAACATTCAGCCTGCAAAAAAAGCGGTGGCCGAATTGCCTATGAACGATGCACTGGCATTGCTGAAACAAAAATTCGGAAAATAGATGCTGAGCCACCAAGTTAGTAAGGCATAAAGAAAGCTGTTTAAATTTTTTGCCACAAATACCACCAATGCACGCTAATTTTTGAGGCTGCTTATCCGTGTCAATTTGTGTAATCTGTGGCAAAATACATTTCAATCGGATTACTTCCTTTAGCTATTTGTTTGCCACTAATATCACCGCTGCACACTGATTTTTGCAATTGCTTATCCGTGTTAATTTGTGTAATCAGTGGCAAAATATTTACTTGTAATTACCTTCATTATCTGAACAGCTTCTTGTTTACAAAAGTTTTGTTTTAATAATCCCTGCTGATTCTTTACGTCGCCATGTCTTTGTTCTCTATGTGTGGTTCAAAAATCTCCCCATTAATAAATATCTTCGCCGCCATCAACTGAAAATCTGCAATAAAAATGTTTCCAAAAATTAACCCAACCACCACACAGGCATGGCAGGCACTGCATCAGCATATACAGCAAATGAAGCAGGTGCACATCAAAAATTTGTTTGCAGCCGATGCCGGCCGCTTCACAGCATTCTCTTTGCAACTGGAAGATATATTGTTTGATTACTCAAAAAATATTATTACAAAAGATACACTGAACATGCTTGTGCAACTGGCAGAAGAATGTAAATTACCCGATGCCATTACCGCTATGTTTGGCGGACAAAAAATAAATGAAACAGAAGGCCGTGCAGTACTGCATACAGCATTAAGAAATTTTTCGGGCAGGCAGGTACTGGTGGACGGTACAGATGTAATGCCCGGCATACAGGCAGTGCAGCAGCAAATGAAAAACTTTTGTGCAGCCGTACATAGTGGCGAATGGAAGGGCTATACCGGCAAAAAAATAAAATACATTGTAAACATCGGCATTGGTGGCAGCGACCTTGGCCCGGTGATGATAACAGAAGCATTAAAGCCCTATTGGCTCACCCCTTCAGGGGATGGGGGAAGGGGCAGCGGCGGCGGTACATACTTTGTAAGCAATGTAGATGGCTCACACATTACCGAAACACTTAAAAAAGTAAATGCTGAAGAAACACTTTTCCTCATTGCTTCCAAAACATTTACCACGCAGGAAACCATGGCCAATGCACACACGGCACGTAACTGGTTTGTGCAGCAGGCAAAAGATGAAGCACAGGTGGCAAAGCATTTTGTGGCGCTCAGCACCAATGAACAGGCGGTTAAAGATTTTGGCATTGCACCCGAAAACATGTTTGTGTTTTGGGATTGGGTAGGTGGCCGCTACAGCCTGTGGAGTGCCATTGGCTTATCCATTGCACTCACCATCGGTTACGATAATTTTGAAGATTTGCTGAACGGCGCCCATGCTGCAGATGAACATTTTGCCAATGAAACATTCAATAAAAATATTCCGGTGCTGATGGCATTGATTGGTATATGGTATGGTAATTTTTTTGGCGCTGCATCCGAAGTGATATTGCCGTACGATCAATACATGCACCGCTTTGCCGCCTACCTGCAGCAGGGCAATATGGAGAGCAACGGAAAAAATATAGATCGCAACGGGCGCAAGGTAAACTATGCCACCGGCCCGGT
>JAYWIB010000263.1:0-3369 GCA_043789265.1 Chitinophagaceae bacterium | reverse complement strand
CATTCAGTGTACTGATTACAAGATTTTTTACCATTTCGCCACTGATGCGGCCGTCTCTTCCTACTACTATTTTTTTGGAGAAAATATCTTGTGGGCTTTCATTTAATAATAAAGTTCCAAATGCTGCTGTAAATTTTACTATGTCTAATGGTGTAAGGTTGTCACCGGTTTTTCCACCAATAGTTCCTCTTATTCCAGATATACTTTTTATCAATGCCATTCGGTACCATTTTAGTGAGCGGCAAAGATAACAAACAGGGCTTAGATGCTAACTGTAAAATTGCCCCTGCAGCAATAAAAATAATTATGTTGTTTTGTTTTTTTTGCATATTTGTGCAAATTTATTACAACCATTTATTCCTAAAAAATATAGACCCACCGTGGAAACGGTGGGTCTTTACGATTGCTTGCCATAAAAAAATTTAATTGCAGGGCTGTATTAAAATTTATATACTGCTGCAACCAATGCAGTGGCTGTTGATTTAGAACCAGTGCCATCATTTTTTGTATAAAATTCACTTTGAGCATTTTCAAACCTTAGCTCAGGAATAATTGTAAGTGGGCCCACTTTGCAGTTAACAGATAATGTATTTGCAAAAATATTTTTAGTGCCAAAATTAATCTTTTTACTATCGCTGATATATTCACTTCTTAATGTGAGGCCTACTTTTTCAGTAGGATCTACATTCAGATATAAGGCAGCACCCTTCCAGCTTCCGCTTGATGCTGCTTCATTTACTTGTCTGCTTTGAATGGTTCCGTTAAAACCTACATTAAATTTATCAGTTACTACACCGGTAACCACAAGGTCTAGCTGGCTTAAACTTTTTAAACCACCGGGTATTGCCAGTTTATTCGATCCATATGAACCTACATAATTTAAAAAGGCTTTTAATTTACCATTGCTACTTCCGCCACTTACCTGGGCTATTACACTTTTTACATTGTTAGTAGAGGTAGATTGATCTGTATAGTTAGATACTCCAACCATAAAGCCTACAGGGCCTGCAGTAATGTCTGTTTTAAATCCCGTATGAAAGAATGGGCCGTTTGTAAACATGTAGCTCATGCTATAGTTTCTGTTAAGTTGTGCATCCACCAGTTCGTAACCTACGTGTGTGCCAAATTTACCCAGTGTAAATTTTACTTTGCTTGATGGCGCATAAGTTACATAGGCCTGTTTGATAATTGACAAACTACCATAATTATTGCCGCTACCCGGTAGCCATCCATCACCATCTTTGTAAGAAAACTCCTGTGATCTTCTACCAAAACCTAAATCAACAGTAGCAGTTACTTTACCAGAAAGTGCTGTAGCGTCTGCCTTTATAGTGGCCATACCCAACTCAAAAGAATTTTGAGAGTTTGTAAAACTTGTATTGTTGTTTGCACTGTTTCCGCTAAAATTATAGCGGTAATAGCCATCTAATCCACCCGATATTGCCAATGTTTTTGTAGAATCCTGGGCAAATAATCCATTAAAAAAAGAACTAAGAACCAATGCCGTTGCTGTAATTTTTTTTGTCATTTTAAAAGTTTTGATTTAAGAAACTGGTTTACGAATACCAGCACTGCCGGAGCAGCACAGGCATTTTAAAGTTTACAGCAGCAATGTTATTTACCGGAAATTGTATTTGATACAGTCAATCGTTAAGTGACTGCACAAGAAAATTTTTGATAAGGGCAATGAGGAAAAAATACATCAGGGAAATATGCCGGAACAAATTGTCCCTGATGTAATATATAAGTAATAGGGGAATATCAAATTAATAAGCAGGCTTCTCTTCTACGATGCAACCATTTTTTACCAGCAATGTACCCTGTACATAATTTTCATTGTGCTGAGATGCATCCAGTCCTTCTTCTTCTTCTTCGGCGGTAACACGCATGGGCAAAATGAAGTTGATAAATTTAAATATCAGGAAAGACACCACGAAACTGTAAATAACAGCCAGCGCCATACCTTTTACCTGAATTAAAAACTGACCATCCAGCACCAGTGAGTTAACCGTTTTGCTGCCGAATACACCTGTTAAAAGCATACCCATCATACCGCCAATACCGTGGCAGGCAAATACATCCAAAGGATCGTCTAAGCCAGTTTTTTGCTTAAGAAATTCAGCGATAATATTAGAAACCATTGCAGCCAGTGCACCTATGAAAAGACTTTGAGGCACACCAACAAAACCAGCAGCAGGTGTAATGGCAACAAGGCCAACTACCGCACCGATACAAAATCCTAATACAGAAGGTTTCTTTCCACGGATAACATCAAAGAACATCCAGGACAAACCTGCAGCAGCCGCCGCAGTATTGGTAGTGGCAAAAGCGTAGGTAGCCAAAGCGCCGGAACCTACCGCACTGCCTGCATTAAAACCGAACCAGCCAAACCACAAGAGGCCGGTACCTATTAATACATATGGAATGTTAGCAGGTCCTGCTACAGAAAGATTTTTACGGGGTTTCAATACCAGTGCGCCAGCCAATGCGGCACAACCGGCAGAAATATGTACAACGGTACCACCTGCAAAATCCAGCACACCCCATTTAAACATTAGTCCGTCGGGATGCCAGGCCATATGGGCCAGCGGTGCATATACTAATACTGCAAAAAGAGCAATAAACAAGGTGTAAGAACTAAAGCGAATGCGCTCTGCTACGGCACCCACTACCAGGCCGGGCGTGATGATAGCAAACATTAATTGGAAGAAAGAAAATAAAGGCAATGGAATGGTGGCCGCCAAAGACCAGGGCTCTCCACTCATTACATTTTTAAACATAAAATATGTTTTTGGATTGCCAATGAATCCATACCCACCCCAATCCTGACCAAAACAGAGACTAAACTGAACTACAATCCAGATAACAGAAATGATACCTGCTGCCACTGTGCTTTTAATCATAGTAGAAAGTACATTTTTACGTCCCACCATTCCGCCATAGAAAAATGCCAGCGCCGGTGTCATTAAAAAAACAAAGGCTGTAGCTACCAGCATCCAGGCAATATCACCACTGTTGTAAACATATTTGGGAGCTTTTGTAGCCGGGTCTACAATGGAAGCCGGATCGAAAGATGCTTCTGGCGCCACGAAAATTGCAGCAATGGCTACCAACATCAGCGCTAAAAACGGAAGAACTGATTTTAACTTGGTTTTTGATTCTTTACTCATAAATAAAGTTTTAGGTCTTTTACATTAAAAAAATAAAAAATACGATTTTAATTATGCTAAATTATACCATTAATACCATTTTAGGCAAAAAGTAAACACATATTTATTTATACAATGTTTAAAAATTTGTTTTTAACTAATAAAAAAAGGTAACTAATCTTTAAAAAAAGATAAATTACCTTAGAAAAATTTTATAAAA
>JAYWIB010000262.1:0-3387 GCA_043789265.1 Chitinophagaceae bacterium | reverse complement strand
AAACTCATTTTTAGAAACTGTGGCAAACCTTGCCCAGTTAGCCTGAATACCCAAATCGCTTGTTGAAGGATAAATTTTTATCCTGCTGTCTGTCAACTGCATCAGCCATTCCAGTGTGCCGTCGGTACTGTTGTCATCAAAAATAAAGACATTGAAATGCAGATAGGTCTGCTTTAAAATACTGGCCACAGATTCCCTGATAAAATGGCGGCTGTTTTTAGAAGTAAGCAGGATGGTAAAAGATGGATGCAAAGGGAAAAACTATTTTTTTACAACAAAAATATAATTCAACGAAAGTGTTTCATCATAAAATTTACGGTCGAAATACAAAGCTGCCTTATTCAATAAAAATGTAAAACGCAACTTGATAAATATAAATTTCAGAAGTGTTGTCAATGTATCTTTTTTTGTAAATCCCAGATAAACGGAATTTATAAAAAGCTGAAATACTGTTGCCCATTTACCGCCATTGCATTTTTCTTCCACGACGTGAAATCCCTGCTTTTGCATCATATGCCGCATCCCATATTTTGTATACCGGAAATAGTCATATGGTTCTTCATGAAGTTCCCACGTAAAGGGAAAAGTAATAATAAAAATGCCGCCTGGTCTTAATACCCTGTATGCCTCTGCAATCATTTCTTCCGGATAAGGTACGTGTTCGATTACCTGGGTACTGAAAACTGTATCAAATAAATTATCAACAAACTTCAATTCATTGGCTGCGCAAATAACATCAACTTTATGCAGGCTGCTCTGCACTACATCGCATCCTTTATAATAGCAATTTTTTTGGAGAAACAAATCCTCATAAGGTTTATTGCCACAGCCGATATCCAATACATCTCCGACAGCATACTTATTTACCGCATGCTTTAAATCCGAGACTAAATAATGAAGTACAATAAAATCTCTTGAATTGCCCTGAATACCATAACCACTCAGCCTTTGTAAATTCTCCTCATGCATAATCTATACATTAAAGAATTTAAAAATTTCCTTTTTTATCATGCTGGCCCTGTAAAAAATAAACTTGGGTAGGGTGTTTGTTTTTTCTACAATTTTTACTTTGTGCATGTATGTATTAGGGTGAATGCGTAATAGAACACTTTTGTCTGCAATGCCATATTTATTGAGCAAAACATCGTATACAAGTGTGTCTTTCTTTGCATATAATATTGCATTTTGCTGATACCAGCTTTCCACAGCCTCATCATTCCAAACTTTTGATCTAATGCAATCAAACGGGTAGAAATAATGCTGTTCAAATTTTGCTGCCCAGTAATCGGGCATTTGCTCATTTATATGATAGGTGCCCTCCTGACCAATAATAGCTGCGGAAAAAAGAACAACATCACTTAACGTAGTTAATGTACTAACAAACTTGTCTGCATTTTCAGCGGGCAAATGCTCAGCCACTTCCAATGTCATTGCCAAATCATATTTATCTTCATTGGGTAAAGGCAGTTTTAAATCCTGAAAAATAATTTTATCTTTTGGAATTTGCAATTCTGCTTTCGCCAGATAAGGTCCTTCATATCCTTTAATTTTTTCAATTCCGTATTCTTCTTTCCATACCCTGAGCCAGTTGCCGGCGCCACAGCCTATATCAATCACCGATTCAGGATGAATATATTCATTAACAATTGAAAGAATTCTTTTTGCGGAGGAGTAAGACTTATCCTGTATACCATCATAAAAGTCTTTCGTATAATATTTTTGTTCTTTCATCAATCTGTGTTTATAACCCATTGCGGATTTTATTTTTCAAAAGCAATTTATTGTATAATGATGGTAAATAGGTTTTCATTATTAACTTAATTAAAAACAAAAAAGGGCTTTTTTTAAATCTGTTTGTCAGGTGGCCAATAACCCATTCATTGCCGAGTTTTCCATCATATTTATTTTGCAAATATTGATAAACTTTATTTGGTTTCGAATAATTACGGTTTACAGCATTCAATAAACGGGACATAGAATTTTTACTTACCCGGTAGTCGAAACATATCTTATCAATGTAAGTAAATTGGTAGCCCCTGAAACCAAAATTCAACCACAAATCCCAATCCTCCCAACCCAGCTTCATCTGCTCGTCATACATTCCGGCATCTACTAAAAATTTTTTCCGCACAATAGCACATGCATCAATATAATTTTCGAGCATCAGCCTTTGGAGATTAAATACTCCGGGACGTCCCTCACCAGTTTCATCTCCAAAAAAATTTGCATTACCATATACCACAGCAGTGCCTGGGTTTGTTTCTAAAATTTCAAGCCCTTTTTCAAAATAAGGCTTCCGTATTTTATTGTCTGCATCCAGCAATACAATATAATCGCCTGAAGACTGCATTATTCCTGTGTTACGTGCTGCTGACAATCCTTTATTCGCCTGTACTATAATTTTATATTTGATTGTATCAAGATCGGAAATATATTGATTTGTGTATGCATCAACAGACCCGTCATTTATTATAATTACCTCCAGCAAGGACTGATTAAGTGCTTCTATACTCATTAAAGCTTCTGATAAAAATAATCCCTGGTTATAACAAGGTATAATTATTGAAACTTTTGGAAAGTGCATATACAAATATAAATTGGAACAGTCATTAAACTATATTTTTAAAACATGTTCAGAAACATCCCTAAAGATTTTTATCCGGATATTCTTTCGGGTGCAATTCTGTGATGAATTTTTTCATCCCATTACGCATTGCATCATCCATTTTGTATTGAATGTAACTACTATAGTATTTTTCTAAATCAAACAGCTTGTACTGGAGCTGATTTAAAATTGCCTGTATATGCGTAACCCCATATTCGTTGGCCTCATTGAATTTTTTTACAAACAATTCATCCATCGGCTTATTGCTTATCCACGCAGCAAATACAAAAGGCAAACCCGTCATGTCTTTCCAGGCAGCACCCAAATCATACACATAATTACATTTTAACCGCTGCTCAAAAGCCCGGTCACCAATAACAAGCGCTGCTGTATCGTGATTTATTTGGGTTAAAAAATTTTCATCAGCAGGAACAAAAACGGGATTTATTTTCCAATAATTTTTTATCAGCAGCTTTAACAATGCCACCGAAGTATTGCTCTGATAATCCAGCAGCACTGTTTTTATTCCTTCCACCTGCACCTGGCTGAAGAGGCAAACACTTGCTACTGCTCCATCGCATCCAATGCAGTAATCACTTATTATAAAATGTGTGGAAAGCAGTGGCAGTACAGTTACAGGCACCAGTCCCACATCTATATCATCGTTTAACAATGCCGCTGCAATTTTTGCAGGATAATCCAGCACCAGTTCCACTTCATCTTTCATCATGCCCCGTTCAAATCCATATATCAAGGGTTTTGTATTAAGATAACTAACGGCA
>JAYWIB010000261.1:0-3388 GCA_043789265.1 Chitinophagaceae bacterium | reverse complement strand
AAACTCATTTTTAGAAACTGTGGCAAACCTTGCCCAGTTAGCCTGAATACCCAAATCGCTTGTTGAAGGATAAATTTTTATCCTGCTGTCTGTCAACTTCATCAGCCATTCCAGTGTGCCGTCGGTACTGTTGTCATCAAAAATAAAGACATTGAAATGCAGATAGGTCTGCTTTAAAATACTGCCTACAGATTCCCTGATAAAATGGCGGCTGTTTTTAGAAGTAAGCAGGATGGTAAAAGATGGATGCAAAGGGAAAATTTATTCAATCACTTAAATTTAATGTAAACATCACCCCAAAGCAATTGATCATCCATTTTGTTTATCTGCGAAAACATGTCATGTGATGAAATCCATTGTTTATCAAATAACATCATAGATTCTCCCAGTGAAAAATTAACTTCCACATCACCAATAGCTGAAAGATGCCGTAAAATATCCTCTGCATCTTTTAAAAATTCTCTTGTGAATTCAAAAGAAATAAAAGGAATTTTCTTTGACAGGCCCTTAATGACAGACACTTCAAATCCCTCCACATCAATTTTACAGAATTTTGGCAAACCGTATTTTTCTATCAAATTATCCAGCGTGGAAACTGAAACTTTTACATTTTGTCCACCAGTGTAAGTATTAGAAAATCTACCTTCAGCTTTCCACTTGTCTGACATAGTAGAAATTGTATGATCTGTTTCACAGATTGTGATAGAACCTTCGCCTTCGCTTTCTCCAAGAGCCTTATCTACAATTACTACATTCTTATTTCCATCAAATTTTTCATGCAGTATTTTAAGACAGTTGATTTGGGGCTCCACACATATAACTTTGGCACCTATTTCTAAAAACAACTGCGACCTCTCCCCAATGTTAGCGCCTATATCAAAGACTAAATCATCCGAAGAAAAAAATTGCTTATAAAAAGCCAGACTCCTGGAGTAATGTTTCTTTCTCTTCAAATAATTCGAAGCATTTTTTAAAAAACTAATCATTATTAGGATTATTTTTTACTTGTAATTGGATGAATAATTTTCTCTGCTATTAATTCAAGAGGCAGCCAAAATAAAGATAAAATCTTTACTGTCCTGTTGCAATCCTTTTTTATCAATTGCTGCCATAACACAAAAACACCATACCGCATTAAAATCTTTCTCATAACTTTCGAAAAAATCTGAATTTTTTCTATTGAAGACCATTGACCGCCAGCTACTATGCTTATTACATTTTCAGGATAGTCCTCAATCATTTTATCGTCTGCTCTTATTGAACTTATACCACCATCACCGTAATTAGCAATTACAAAATTTACATACAGATGCTTCACATTTCCTCCAAGCCAGCATTGCAAATTAAATAAATAATCTGCATGCAGGGTATAATTCAAATTAAATAATCCAATCTGTTTGAATAAATCCTTTTGGTAAAAAACAGACTGATGACAAATATTGTGTTTTAAAATTTTATCTACAGAAAATCTTCCATCATAAAAACGTTGTAATCTTTCAAACCACACATTGCCATATACTATCTGAATACTGCTGTTTTTCTTTATTACCTCAGCAATGTTTTTCAGCACGTCCTTGCTGTAGAAAAAATCATCACTTCCTAGAAAAAAAAACCACTCGCCCAGAGCAAAATGTACCCCTTTATTCATGGCATCATATACACCCTTGTCTTTCTGACTATACAACTTTATATTTTTAAATTTTACTTCAAGGCGTTTCACAATATCTACGGTTGTGTCATTGGAATCTCCATCAATAATTAAGTGCTCGTAATCTGCAAACCCCTGCTCCTGCACTTTTAATATACATGCCTCAATGGTTGAAGAAGCATTGAAAGTCGTAGTAATTATTGAAAACAAGGGAGATTCACTTGTCATTTTTGCCGATCATTTTTAATAAAAACTCCATCTTGTTGCAGCACTTTATTATTTATTGGAGAACGCAATTGATCAATGCTTCCTGAGTAAACAAATCCCAATTTCATAAACATACTATACAGGTGATTGAATAAGGGCTGGCCGTTATAAAGTTCTGTAAAAGATAATTCAGTTATTACCATATCTGCATTTCCAATGATCGATTTGCCCCCTTCTATTACTTTATCCTCAAAACCCTGCACATCCATTTTAAGCAATATGGGATGATTTAAATTTATAGAATTAAAAATATTATCTAAAGTGTCAATTTCAATTTCTGCAACAGACGTTTTTACAGCGTGTGTAAAATTTGATGTATGCTTTTCTGACATCTTTAGTAAAGAAGACGAAGCAGTAGATTCATTTTGGTGAATTTGCATGTTTGTTTTGCTGTCACCACAAGCAAGTTTTAAAGCTTTAAAATTATTGTCGGATTCAAAATTTTTTTGAAGGATTTTAAAAGTTGCTTCTAAGGGCTCAAATGCATATATAAAAGCATCAGGAAATAAAATCCGCATCTTTTCAGAAAACTGTCCTTCGTTTGCACCAACGTCTATGATTGTCTTGAATTGATATTCTTTCAACCATCTGAATTCTGATTCCAATGCATCTTTGTTTACAGCACCGATTTTGAATACAGGATGTAATTTGACAATATCATAATTGAATTTTTGCAAAAATTTTCGAATTAACTGGCGCATGAATATTAAAATTATAAGGATAGAAAATTAAACAATAACATTTGGAAATGATTAAGAAACTATTTGGTAATCCAGAAAAGTATTTAAGGCCTGGCGTTCCCTTGTACCCATTATAAATTTAATATTGGTTCTAAAGTATTTTTCTACATCATATTGTTCTAGTTTATTTGCAGCTATTACTTCATTGATCTTTTTTAACCCTTCACTGTTGGCTTTATTGAAGTCATCAATAAACAAAGTGCCTAATTCTTTATTGCTTACCCATGCAGCAAACACAAAAGGCAAACCCGTCATGTCTTTCCACGCAGCACCCAAATCATATACATAGTTACATTTTAACCGCTGCTCAAAAGCCCGGTCTCCAATAACAAGCGCTGCAGTATCATTATTTATCCTGCTCAAAAAACTTTCATCAGCAGCAACGAAAACGGGATTTATTTTCCAGTAATTTTTTATCAGGAGCTTTAACAATGCCACCGAAGTATTGCTTTGGTAATCCAGTAACACTGTTTTAATTTCTTCCACCGGCACCTGGCTGAAGAGGCAAACACTTGCTACTGCTCCATCGCACCCAATGCAGTAATCACTTATTATAAAATGCGTAGAAAGCAGTGGCAGTACGGTTACAGGCACCAGTCCCACATCTATTTCATTGTGCAGTAATGCAGCAGCTATTTTTGCAGGATAATCCAGCACCAGTTCCACTTCATCTTTCATCATGCCCCGTTCAAATCCATATATCAAGGGTTTTGTATTAAGATAACTAACGGCA
>JAYWIB010000260.1:0-3390 GCA_043789265.1 Chitinophagaceae bacterium | reverse complement strand
TGGTGTGGTACAATCCACAATGGTAGAAGGTACCATGCCGCCAATACCACCATCAATTACAAAGTCGATGGCTGATTCAAACTTTTGATAAATAATTTCAGGGTCGGTGTATTCTTCCACCATTTCTCCCGGCAGAGAAGCGCTGAGTATAGGGTTGCCCAGTTCAGATAAAATGTGCTGGCAAATGATATTATCCGGCACCCTAAGCCCTACCGTATTTTTTTTGCTTTGTAAAATTTTTGGCACCTGTTTGCTTGCAGGCAATATAAAAGTATAGGGGCCTGGCAGGTGGCTCTTCAGCATCCTGTACAAAGGCGTGTCGATGCTTTTGGTATAATCACTCAGGTGGCTAAGGTCACGGCAGATAAAAGAAAGCTGTGCTTTTTGTGGATCTACATTTTTTATTTTGCAAATTTTTTCAATGGCTTTATGCTGCATAATATCGCAGCCCAGCCCATAGATGGTATCGGTAGGATAAGCAATGATGCCCCCGTTTTTTAAACACTCCACTACCTGCTTTATCAGCCGGGGTTGTGGGTTGTGGGGATGTATTTTTATCAGCATGTTGCCTTAATTTTTTTTGGAAAATACCGAAAGAAAAGCAAACAATGTAAGTGTTGCGATGTCCTTAAAATTCGTTCGGCAAAAACCGCACCCAAACCATTACTTTTGCAGCGCTTTAAAAATTGCAATCAATTATGTCAGTAATATCAGTAGGTTCAATTGCTTTTGATGCCATCGAAACACCTTTTGGCAAAGTAGACAAAATAGTAGGCGGCTCAGGAATTTATGTAGCGTATGCAGCCAGTTTTTTTACCCAGCCTATTCTGCAGGTATCCATCGTAGGCTACGATTTTCCAAAGGAAGAAATGGAAGCGCTAAAAAAAAGAGGTGTGGATTTAGAAGGTGTGGAAATAGTGCCGGATAAAAAATCATTTTTCTGGAGTGGTAAATATCACCTGGATATGAATACAAGGGATACCCTGGTTACCGACTTAAATGTACTGGCAGATTTTAATCCCATTATACCTGAAAGCTACCAGGGTGCTGAATTTGTAATGCTGGGAAACCTTGCACCTGCTACACAACTAAGTGTAATTAACCAGTTAAAAACAAAACCAAAGCTAATCATCCTCGATACCATGAACTTCTGGATGTCGGTAGCGTTGGATGATTTAAAGGCTGTATTGAAAAAGGTGGATGTGCTGATGATAAACGACAGTGAGGCAAGAGAACTAAGTGGAGAATTTTCTTTAGTAAAAGCTGCACGAAAAATAATGGCAATGGGTCCAAAATTTTTAGTGATAAAAAAAGGGGAACATGGCGCCCTGCTGTTCAATGAAAATCATGTATTTTTTGCCCCTGCCCTGCCCCTGGAAGATGTATTTGACCCAACAGGTGCCGGCGATACTTTTGCAGGAGGCTTTGTGGGACATCTTGCCAAAACAAAAGACATCAGTTTTGACAACATGAAAACGGCTATTATTGTAGGCAGCGCCATGGCAAGTTTTTGTGTAGAAAAATTTGGCGCTAACCGCCTGAAAGAAATTACAAAAGCAGATATTGATGAACGCATCAGCCAGTTTGTACAACTGGTAAATTTTGACATTGACCTGGTATAATTTTTTTCCAATCGTATAATAAAGTTAAGATTGGCGGCAGGTGATTATTTACCGTTATTTTTTTGCAGCTTACATTCATACTGAAATAAAATTATCATGATAGAAATAATTGCATTGATTTATTTGTGTAAGAGCAATGGTGTGCTGGCGCTGCAAAAAGGATTGAAACCAGGCACCTGGAAAATGTATACTATTCTTGCGTGGATTATGGCTGAAATTGCAGGCATTGCCATCGGCTTCACCATGTTTGGCAAACAAAATTTACTGGCCGTTGCTGCTATCGGTTTGTTTGCTGCCTTTGGGGGTTACCTGGTGATAAAATTTATATTAGAAAATAAGCCCGATGCTTTTACAGATGAAGTAAATAAAATTAGCGTGGATGATTTACGGCCACCGGTAAAATAACCGGCCTGCATTTTAAAAACGCTGCGGACAGGGTGTTCCTTTCATAGTATAATCTGCATCACATCTTTCCTCCGATCTTATACCGTTTGTTGTTAGTTTTTCCCAGATAAATCCAGCCTCACCGCTACCTGCGCTCCTGCTAAAGCCCAGTTTGCTGATGGTGGCATCATAAGCCATTGCCACTCTTACCCTGTCACTTTCATTGTATCTCCTGTCGAATAAATCAAGGCTGATGGTAACCGCAAATACATCGCTGTTTTGAAAATTTACATTGCCCCTGTACCATGCTCCGATGCCAATTCTTGCATCTTTGTATTCGCAACCAATGCTAAAGGAATTGCTCTTTAACTGATTGTAATAAATAAAACTGGGCAGCAGGTAGCGGTCGCCTGCTTCGTCCAAATCATACTTATATCTTGCATGTGCAAACCATCGCCGCGGCAATTTACTAATGGTATTGGATGTAAGCGATTCATCCGGCTGGTTAATGTGATGTGCTCCTGCACCAAACATCCAGTTGTCTTTGTAATACAATAAAAATCCGGCACCAAAATCTGCAAAATATTTATTGTTATTGATAGGCCGGTCGGCACCGGATACCGATCCGGGAATTACACCTGTGTTATCTATCTGGTCAGAAAAATATAGTTTGTTATAATTTACCCGCCTGTTGCCGGCACCTGCCTGCAAACCCAGGTGCAGCCTTGCATTGGGCAGGCACAGCATGTAAGAATAAATGCCGGCCAGGCTTGTTTTATCGAGGTATCCTTCTTTTGAATTGGTGAGTAAAAGACCCACGCCGCCGTGCAGGTTTTTAATGTACCTGTCTACACCTACAGCGGCAAACTGCATGGCTGTTGGTACATTTATCCAATGGCGTTTGAAGGTAGCAGTAAACCTAAAATCCATTTCCGCATTGCCCACCGTGGCGGGGTTTAGTGTAAGTGGTGCATTAAAGGCCTGTGTAAAAAATGGATCCTGTGCTGCTCCATGCAATTGCGCAAATATCAGCAGTGCTATTATTTTTAAATGATTCATTTTAGTTGTTTTTATTTCACGGATTATTTTTATTGACAGGCTACGATTTAAAAAAATAAAATTTAATTTTTAAAACATTTGAAAACACTTCACCGGTCTGACCTGCGGTGCCGACCGGTTACCGAACTACAGTGATTGTTCCTGTTTTTTTATATTGCCCTTCGCCGGGGTATAGCATGCCCTGCCATTCAGTACCATTCATAAACCGGGCATCAATTCTCCATACATACACATCCTGCGCTACCAGTGCGCCTTTATAGCGTCCATTCCACGATTGAGTGGGGCTGCCATTTACATCAAGTGCTGTTGTTTGAAATATCAGTTC
>JAYWIB010000259.1:0-3404 GCA_043789265.1 Chitinophagaceae bacterium | reverse complement strand
AACACAAAAAGCAGTATCGGAAAATATCAAAAAGCATTTTAACACAACTTCAGCCGGTATCCCCGGCAATGATGATTGCGGCACCATGAGTGCATGGCTGGTATTTGGTATGATGGGCTTTTATCCTGATTGCCCGGCATCACTGAATTATGCACTTACTACACCAGCCTTTGATAAAATTACTATTGCACTCAACCCTGCATTTTATAAAGGCAAAAAAATGGTGATTGAAAAAAAAGGCGCAGGCGCCTATATCAAAAATATGCGGCTGAACAATCAGCCCTATAAAAATTATTTTATTACACATAGTTCTATCGTAAATGGCGGAAGCCTGCAGATAACAACTATGGCAGCACCTAAATAAATGGAGCAGATTATTTTAATTGTACGGGGGTCATTGTTTAGGACTGCCCCGGTATGTGGCTCCCCTGAATGCTATGTGTAAGTTTTGGTTGTGTATCATCATTGAACATTTTGAATCAAAATAATGAAAATTAGCTGAAGTATTTTGGGTGGAGCTGAAGTAATTAGTGGTTAAAGTCCTGAGTTGGGAAACTCAGGACAGCCTGGGAAATTATTTTGGCAAGCCTGCAATTTGCTGTAATCGCTGTTTATTTTTTTCCATGCCTTGATGGGAACAACAACAGCAGTGGCGTCGCCTTTTTTATCTGATATATTTTATTGCGCTGTGCATGGTTACAATTATTACTCAAAAGTAAAAAATAGTACCTAAGGTTAAAGTATGATTGTTGTTTTGTATCATAGTATGATTTAGGAAACAAAAGGCGACAGTGCTTGCTGCCGGCACAAGGATGCCAACTCACTTACCTAAGCTGCAACCTTGCGCCAAAACAGCTTTTCGTTATGCTTGGTCTAAATGGGGGATATTTTATTACCTGCATAATTTTTTGCAACTTTACACAGGCAGGATAAACTATTTTACCTGACTTAAAAATGAACGAAGATGAATTACAAAATATCATTTCAGGAGTTGGCAACAAGGAACCGGGAAATCTTATCCAGGCAGTTGCCCAAAAACTTGGCAGAAGCAAAGCAACAAGTACAGGTTCTGAAAAAGACAACCTCACAAAGCAGCAGGAAGAAGAAATCCTGAATGCCTTTTCCGATTTACATAATTTATGGGTCAATAATATTGATGAGAAAACTTTTTTAGCCGAAGGTGCTGAGCAAAAAGTTTATTTATGTGCTGATGGCAGCAATGTAATTAAACTGAACGATACTATATTTTACAAATACTGGGCTGATTACTTTATAAGCCTTCAATTACACAATTATTTTTTCCCCGGAACATTGTACACGCTTACCGGCTTTGCAAGAAGAGAAAATATTTTCTACGCTTTGGTACAACAGCCTTTCATTGCTTTTGATGCGGTTACCAATCTTGAGTTTGTAAAATTATTTATGCAGAACAATGGGTTTGTATGGAAAAAGAATAATGACTACTATCACCCGGGATATGGAATTATACTTGAAGATTTACATGATGAAAACGTACTGACCAGCCATGATACCCTTTTCTTTATTGATACTGTTTTTTATTTGCAGGAAGGTGGAAGTGTTTAATAACTATTGAAAGAAGAATTGTTTTTAGTGGGACTTTCTGCCGGCACAAGCACGCCAACTCACTTACCTAAGCTGCAACCTTTCGCCAAAACAGCTTTTCGTTATGCTTGGATTAAAAGGAGTTTGTCAGCTTCAGTAATCGAATAGCTGTACACGATTATATTGATATCTAAAAAAACTTTAGCGCTCATTGGCTTCATCCCTGTTAAACTGCTGTTGTTTAGTATCGATTGCTATGGCATCAAATGAAACAACTTTTTGCTCTTGGTATGTTCCAGGTCACCTTCGGTTTTGGTAAAAGCAATTACTTCCACTTCTTTGCCTATATATTCTTTAGGCACATTAAAATGGACTGTTTCGTTACTGGGTATAATTGTTGCACGAACCATGATTTAAAATTTGATTTAAGATAATTTTTTTCATCATTTGGAAGAAGAATTGTTTATTTGATGGATGCTGAAGCCTTTATTTACCCGATTGGGTATGTTTGAAACCAATAAAAGTCGGCAGCAAATTTATTATGTATCAGTTACTCCTATTTAACAAACCTCCAATTGCGGTGCTGCTGATGATGGCTCTTACTTTCAGCAGCCATGCTCAAAAGGACATCATAAAAAACGGGATAAAAATTAATCACCTGGATAAAACCAATAAAAAGCAGGGCTCTTGGTTTTTCTTTGATGAAAATGATAAAATCCTGTTATCCTGTAGATACAAAGACGATTCAATTGCTTCTCCACTCACATTTTTTAGGGATAACGATACTGCATTCATAAGGTTTCCGGAAACCAACGGAATCGAAACCTTTATTATTTTCCTGAATGGTGAGCAAATTGCTGGCAGCTATCAGCAGTTCCCAGGGGACTCCTCCGTGGTAGATTTCATGGGCGTATATAAAAAAGCGGGAAAAGATTCTTTTTTTCTTGATACAGATTCAGCAATACATTACCCTAAAGAAGCAACAGATGATGTAAAGATGTGGTTCAACAAGAAGATATTGCCAGTGTATATGTTTGGCAATGTCAGCCTCAGGGATTATTTGTATACAAGGTTTCGTTCTTCAGACTATATTTTCAACAAAGCCGTTTTTGTTGTCTTTTTCATCAATGCATCAGGCATTGCTGAAAAAGTCGATTTTCCAAGGGAAAAGAATAACCTTTCCACTGAAGAAGAAACTGAATTGTCCTATCATCTAATGTCTTTCATGCAAAGATGGCAACCGTTTTTTTTCAGGAATAAAACAACAAAGTATCAGGTGTCTTATTTGTGGAAGTCAACACTACGGTAGTGAAACATCTCTATTCTCCTTTATTCTTGCCCTCACGAACTCTTCTCTTTTTCACAAAAAAAGTTTTATAAATAGGTAATTATTTCATACATCATGAAGCAGTTTCCTGAAGAAACGAAACCTTGACTGGTGTTTAAAAATAAATTCTATTTTTTTTGTAGTGAACAAAAATTTCAAAAACCATCAGCCGGGTGTTCCCTTAGGCGACCCGGCGATATCATGGTAGAGTACATAAATCCAACCGCAATAATTCAAGCAGCTTGTTGAATTACGCCCCGATCCTGAACTAACGGTGCAAGCCATACGCAGAGACAACGCCTGGGAATTTTTTATTCAAAGAGTGTATTAAAATGTTGTAAAGAGTTTTAGATTACACTTATCCCCATGCTGTTAATAACCCTTAAATTTTCCTGTTTTTTCATTTGGCTATATTTGCCGCTATTGAAAAAAGCCGCCCTGAAAGGCGGCATCTCTTGACGACGGGCACAGCCCGTCGCAAAATGCAAATGGTGGACAAAGCTCAATAAAGAAC
>JAYWIB010000258.1:0-3406 GCA_043789265.1 Chitinophagaceae bacterium | reverse complement strand
CCCCTACCCATCAAATAGTTCGGGTATGACGATTGGCTTATCGGTGTATTTTTTCCGCCAGTCCTTTTCTATTTTCTCAATAAGCTCATTGAGCTTATTGTAACTAAACAGATGCTGCCTGGCGAAACTGACCAAGTTGCTGAAAGAAATTTTCTTTTTAATGTTTTTTTGAATGATTGTAAAAAGCAGGTTAGCTATAAGTGTGCACCATATCTGTATTTTGATGGCATTTTCATTGTCTCCCAAAAAATACTTCAGGGGGAAATTTTGTTTAAGTTGCTTGAACAGCATTTCTATTTGCCAGCGCATTTTATAGAGTAAGCCTATTTGTTCTGCGGTCATCTCCATAATATTGGTAAGGAATTCAAATATGCGGTCTTTATCTTTATCGTAATACACCACACGGCGCAGGATCAATAGCTGTTCAATTCCATTTTCATCTTTATATCGTATTTGTATTTTTTGGTCTTTAATATAATTATCGGGGATGTCGTCGGGGATATCTATTTCATCTAATTGCTCATAAACTGCATTGTCCTTTAATCTTGTTACAAAATAAGTTTGGGTGTTTGTCCATTTAGCGTATTGCTTGTAATCTACGTATCCCCGGTCAAAGAGTGCTATCTGGTGTGGTTGAAGGTTGAGTTTGGCCAAAAAGGTATGATCATGCGTGGCAGCATCGGTAAAATGAATGAGCTGCGGTACTTCTTCGTACGCATTGAGCATGGTATGTACTTTAATACCGCCTTTGCTTTTGCCATTGAGTGGCTTTCTTCCCACGCATTTCATAATGGCTTTAAACAGGCTAATGGTGGTGCTGTCGATAATGAAAATCCGCTTAAGCAACTCATTGTCCTTTTGGCTGTCCGCTAAAGTGGATTTGTAATGACGGTAGAGTTTGCCGTAAACGTCGCCGAAGAAAGCCTCGGCTCTTCTTGCATTGGCTTCGCTAAAAGTGCTGCGGGGCGGTGTATAAGTAATGCCAAGGTGGTTGAGTTTGTCGCCGTAGGCTGCTATGCCTTGTGTTACTTCACGTAAAGAAGTACAGTTGTTCATGATGCAATAGAGCATGCAAATAAAATGCTCCCAGGCTCCGCAGCGTTTGCAGTAGCGATCTGCGTCATGCTCTCTCACTAAATGTTTAAAAGAAGCTTTATTTACTAAGCCTACTATCTGAGAAAATACAGGCTGTCCGGAAAAACTGTTACTTTGTAGCATACTTGATTTTGTGGTAAAATGAAAGTATGAAAAAAGGGGCAGCTTCGGCTACCCCTTTTTTATTTATTTTTACCGGACAACAATGAATTGTTTTATTTAATTGTATAACACTTTAGGATAATTAAACGCTCAATTTTAGGTGTTCAAAATGTAATTGCAAAAAATATGAAGACAGAAAATGAAATCAGTATGGATATTATAGCAATAACATTGGGGATACAGAAATATTTTCCGGAATTATCAAAGTATATTATAGAAATGCCGGTAACAATTCCGAATGTAGCCAATCCGGAAATAACTGCGGATAATTTAAAAGACTATAATGAATCATTAAATGCATTGGTAACAAAATATTCTAAAGGAAAAAAATAATGAAAACAAAATACATAGGTATTTGGATGAACCATTCAACCGCACAGCTTATGGAAGTGACAAGTGGTGATATAGAAACAAAAACCATTAATTGAAAATTTACACACGGAGAGAAAGAGGATAGTTTGCATAAAGGAGAGAAAGCTATGCACCATAAAGAGCAGCATGAACAATTAACTTACTGCAAAGAAACAGCAGCAGTAAAAAAAATTATAAAGATGATAAACCGGAAACTACAAACGAAAAACATTATATTAAAGATGAATCTGGCAGTTACTTAGATGTGCCGGGTGCCGAACTGGATGATAAAGATGAGGCCATTGGAAACGAAGACGAAGAAAATAAAAATTATAGTATAGGTGGCGATAACCACAACGAGTTGGATGAAAGCGGAGACTAAAAAACGTAAACAAAAATCATGAAAAATATATTGATTGCATTAGACTATGACCCCACTGCACAACAAGTTGCAGAACTTGGTTTTAAACTTAGTGAAAATAACCATGCCGCGGTTACGCTACTGCATGTTATTGCAGACCCTTCGTATTATGCTTCTACAGTGTACGACCCAATCATGGGATTTGGCGGGTACATGAATATGGATTTACTACGACCCGGCATCATGGAAGAATTAAAAACTACATCACTGGATTTTTTAGAAAAAACCAAACATCATTTGAGCAGTGATACTATTAAAATAATGGTAAAAGAAGGTAGTATAGCTGCTTCTATATTAGATGCAGCCAAAGAAATAAATGCTGATACAATTGTGATGGGTTCTCATAGCCGCCGATGGTTAGAAAATATTGTAATGGGAAGCATTACAGAATATGTACTGCACCATACTACAGTGCCTCTTTTTATCATTCCCACTAAAAAGGGCATTTAATTTTATAATTTTTATACAATCAAAAGAGAAAAATTTACAGTTTTAATTATTAACAAGTGCTGCTATAGAACATTGGTGATTTTAGGTTTTGCGGAGGGAGCACTATCAGCGTCAACAGTATTTATTTTATCATTAATTATCAACCCATTTAAAAATGATTGCAAAAATGGCATTGGCGGCTTTTTTTTAAATGCAAAGACCCCCCAAAAAAATGAGGGACTGGTATCATACCCATCTTGGTTTAAATACAAATCAGTATGGAACTGTGTTTGAGTGGAGGCATGCGCATGATTGATCCAAAAATGGATTTACTCAATGAAGTCCGTCTGCAGAAAAAAGCAGCTGCTTTGCATTTTCTGCAAAAAGTTTATGATACACTATCGTATGGAAAACGTGGAGGTACTGGTGAACGAATTAAAGAGAGAAAGGGTAACAATTACTTACGGCTTTGAATCGGTGTCTTACGGAAAATTTGTACACATCATGAATATTGAAGAAAATAAAACTGAACTGTGGGTACCCAATGACATTGATATGAAAAGCCCGGTGTGAAATGTACAGCAGCACTACAAAATAATCAACGCAGGTATCAGCCTGTTTGCTTTCTTACTGCATTTCCTTCAGCGCCTGCACCACCCTGCTTACCGGCAGGCCCATCACGTTGTAAAAATCGCCCTGTACATTTTTAATGCCCACCACGCCTATCCATTCCTGTATGGCATAGGCGCCGGCTTTGTCATAGGGTTTGTATTTATCTACATAAAATATTATCTGCGCCATGGTAAGTTGATGAAACTCCACTATGGTGCTGTCTGCAAAACAAATTTCTTTGCCGGGCTGCTGTATGCACACACCCGTTATCACCTGGTGTGTGGCGCCCGATAATTTTGTAAGTGTTTCAATGGCATGCGACCTGCCTGCAGGCTT
>JAYWIB010000257.1:0-3425 GCA_043789265.1 Chitinophagaceae bacterium | reverse complement strand
CCGTGGCACGGGGGTGGGTAATTGCCAATAACTCAAAACCCATTGGTACCATGAGCTGGATGCAGGGATATTTTTATGTATCACTGTATCATGGTCTTTCTCCCGGCAAATTTGGCGGGCCGCAAAACTACCCTGCCACTGGTGGTTTTGGGGATAACAATCCCTCTTACTCCGGCGCCGATTTTATTTTAACTACATCCGAATGTGGCTCCGGCGTGGCCAACTGCAGCAACTGGCTTATTTCTCCGGAAGTGATGCTGAGGGATGGTGATGAATTTAGTTTTTATACAAGAACATTTGTAAACCCCGCCGTGGGTGCAGACAGGCTGCAGGTAAGGGTAAATATATTGAGCAATGATGCCGATGTAGGTACGGCAGATTCCACGGTTGGTGGTTTTACCAATTTGCTGCTGGATATTAATCCCAATCTTTTAACCGAAGGCGAAGGCTCATATCCGGGCGAATGGAAACAATACACAGTAAAGATATCCGGCATGTCGGTGCCACGAAAATCCAGAATTGGTTTCCGTTACTTTGTTCCCAATGGTGGTCCGCAGGGGCAGAACGGATTGGGTGTGGCTATTGATAAATTTAGTTTTTCCAGTTTTTGAGGATTGCCTGCTATAAACAAAGGACTGTCTGCAAAGGCAGTCTTTTTAGTTTGCTAAAACCCGAACTTTGCAAGCAAATTTTTTTGTATCAAAAAAATAATTCAATCATCCCTTTACTGAAATAATTACATGAATGTATGTTGGATAAAATTTATCAAGCTGTATGCTGCCGTCATTGCTGCAGCAACATGCCTCCCCTGCTGTCAGCCAAATAAAGCAGATGCAGATGTATTGCCAAAAGCAGCAGCAGCAAGCACTCCGCCACCTGTATCTTTTATTAAAGAAAACCTGGAGCAAATACAGGCATCGAAAAAATGGCTGGATGATGGCGTACTGGTTACAAGGAGCGACAATGATTTTGAAAGCCTTACTCTGATGAATTTTTTAAAGCGGGAAAAAGTGTATTCGCATGCCGGCATACTCTTTAAAGAAGACAGCAGCTATTATGTATACCACAGCATTACGGGCGCTGAAAACCCGGCAGGCACCTGCAGGCGTGACCCCTATGAT
Organism: Chitinophagaceae bacterium; assembly: GCA_043789265.1. Classification (GTDB taxonomy): domain Bacteria; phylum Bacteroidota; class Bacteroidia; order Chitinophagales; family Chitinophagaceae; genus Ferruginibacter. The sequence goes on along the minus strand of JAYWIB010000257.1, from coordinate 2,304 downwards.
TCGTTTGTAAACCCGTTGAGAAAAACTGGTTTTGGTTTGTTTAAATACAATCTTTCAGAAAGGGAGAAAGAACGCTTTCACCAGTTTTTTAAAAAACATTATGCAGCCAAAACACCTTTTGACATTTACTTTAACCTGAAAAAAAGCGACAGCATGTACTGCTCAGAAATTGTGTACAAAGGACTGCAGCTGGCCACCACCGGCAGGATAAACATGCCCACATCAGTGATGAATGATTTTAAGCCAAAAATAATGGGCTATAAATACAACAATACTTTTTTTAAAACTTTCCCATTTATTGGTATTGATGATCTTTACCTTAACCGGTTTTGTAAAGAACTGGTGAGGATAAAATATAAATGATGGATAAAATTCTGTTATACACCGATGGCTCATCACGGGGAAACCCCGGCCCCGGAGGCTATGGCGCTGTACTGATATGGGGGCAGCATGTAAAAGAACTTTCGCAGGGCTTTCAATTAACCACCAATAACCGCATGGAACTGCTGGCCGTAATAGCAGGTATGGAAGCTATAAAAAAAAGGGAAATGCCTGTAATCGTTTATTCCGACAGCCAGTATGTAGTAAATGCTGTAGAAAAAGGCTGGCTGAATAACTGGATTAAAACTGACTTTAAAGGCGGCAAAAAAAATGCTGACCTCTGGAAAAGATATTACCAGTTGGCAAAAGATTTCCGCATCAGTTTTAAATGGGTAAAAGGCCATGCCGATAATGCGTATAATAACCGCTGCGACCAACTGGCCACCGCTGCCGCCGATGGTAAAAATAAACTGAAAGATGTGGGTTATGAAAAGGAGGGTGAGATTTTCAGTTAATGTTTCATAGTAAGCTACTTTCCTTAATGCTGTCACTCAATATTTTTTATATATGGGTTTTTGCGGGTCAATGGTTATGACCAAAATACGGGGAACCATTATGCAAAAAGAAATTTCATTTTATCAGCAGGTGAGGATGTTTATTCAGTCACAAATTTTTATAAAAACGGAAGATGAGTTTTTAGTAAGTATTTGTAATAGTATAAATGCGATAGCCGCAGGCACTTCAGTTGTGCTAATGACTATTGCTGCACCTGCTTAAAAGAAAATATAATTCTTGTGCGTAAAAAAATCTGCTCATTACTGCCTCTGGACAGATACCACTGTTTAATTATAAATTGCGGTACATTTTTTTAAAGCAGAGGCATCAAATAATGGCAATGGAAAATGAAAAAAATAATGGCTACTTTCCTGCCCTAACAGGCATAAGAGCCATTGCTGCTTACATGGTATATATGTACCACTTTAATCCTTTCAGCAAAACACTTTGGGGTGGGCACATTCATGATTTTGTAAATGAGCTGAATATTGGTGTTACGCTGTTTTTTGTATTAAGCGGCTTTCTGATTGCTTACAGGTATTCAAATCTTACAAACTTCAGTTTTCGGAATTATATGGCCAACAGGCTGGCAAGAATTTATCCGATGTACTTCATACTTACAACTATTACCTTTTTAGCATATGCCGTTGTTAAGGACAAACATCACATGCACGACCTCGTAGTTTATCTTTTAAATATTTCCTTCCTCAAAGGTTTTTCAGAATGGTTTAGTTTTTCCGGTATATCACAGGGCTGGTCTTTAACTGCAGAGGAAACATTTTATATGCTGGCACCGATTTTTTTTGTTTTAATTAAGCGGAGTAAAATTAATCTCATTCTCTTGCCTTTGTTATCAATGGCCACCGGATTGGTATTGGTATGTTTTTTTCAGCACTTCAGCTTTTACCAGTTTTTTGATTCTTTACATTTCATGTTTCAGTTTACTTTTTTTGGAAGGTGTTTTGAATTTTTTATTGGTATTGCATTGGCCATTTTTTTTAAAGCGCAATTTTTTAACAGAAAAACCAATTATTTAACCTATACCGGAATGGCAATGATCATTACGTGTGTATATCTGATATCAAGTTTAAAAGGCGATTATGAATATGGCATTATGCACCCGATGGGCAAAGTAATCAATACGTTTATTCTCCCGCTTTTCGGCATATCAGTTTTTTACCTCGGTTTGTTAAAGGAAAAAACAGTTATATCCGCAATGCTGGAAAGCCGGATTTTTGTACTTCTCGGAAAAAGTTCTTACATATTTTATTTAATCCATATGGGGCTTTTATCTAAAATGCTTCAAGCCTTTATTTCCAGTTCTTTGTTGATATTTATATTAATCAACTTCATATCGATTGTATTGTATAAATATGCAGAAGAACCACTCAATAATTATTTAAGAAAAAAACTAAGGAAACAAAATTT
>JAYWIB010000256.1:0-3428 GCA_043789265.1 Chitinophagaceae bacterium | reverse complement strand
TTCAAACAAAGTATGCAAAGGTTGGCGTGTACATTTGTTACGACCGCCACTTTCCTGATGGCGCAAGATGCCTGGGTTTAAATGGCGCTGAAATAGTTTACAATCCATCTGCAACCACAGTTGGCCAATCGCAGTATTTATGGAAACTGGAGCAGCCTGCACATGCAGTGGCCAATGGATATTTTATGGGTTGCATCAACCGTGTAGGTACTGAAGCGCCATGGAATCTTGGAAAGTTTTATGGTACATCCTATTTTGTAAATCCGTTGGGACAAATTATTGCAACTGCCAGCGAAGACAAAGATGAATTGCTGGTAGCCAAATTTGATTTGGATTTGATTGATGAAGTAAGAAGCAAGTGGCAATTCTTCCGGGACAGAAGACCAGAGACGTACAACGAAATTACAAGACTATAAAAAGTTTAAAACGTTTAAACGACTTAAACGATTTAAACGACTTCAACAAATATGACAAAGCGTTTTCTTTTTATCATCATCTTTTATTCATCAGTAACAGTTTTTGCTCAAGCAAAAAAAGCAATCACTCATGAAGATATGTGGCTGATGAAAAGAGCAGGTCCGCCGGAAATAAGCCCCAATGGAAAATGGATTGTATTCAGTGTGCTTGACCCTGCGTATGATGAAAAAGAACAGAACAATGACTTATGGATTGCAACAGCAGACGGCAGCAGCAAACCAAGAAAATTAACCGGCACCAAAACAGGAGAAAGCAATTACACCTGGAGCCCGGATAGCAAACAAGTTGCTTTTACTGCAAAGAGAGAAGGAGATGAAGTTGCACAATTGTACATCATTAATGTTGCAGAAGGCGGCGAAGCGCAACGCATTTCTAATTTATCAACGGCAGTTGCTTCACCCAAATGGAACCCTGATGGAACCATGTTGTTATTCAGCAGCAAAGTGTATCATGGAGCCTTTGCAGACTCTGCCAATAAAAAAATAGCAGAAGAGAAAAAGAGAATAAAATATAAAGTAAGAGTGTACAATCATTTTCCTATCCGTGACTGGGACAAGTGGATTGATGAAATGGAAACACATTTGTTTATTCAGAAGGCTGAAGCTGGTGCAGCACCAAAAGATTTATTTTCTTCAACCAATATAATTAATGGCGATGGTTTTAAATTGGGAACGAGCGCCTGCTGGGCTGCAGATGGTAAGGAAATTATTTTTAATGCCACCATAGAGTTGGATAAAAGTATTTTAAAAGAACCTGCTTATAATTTATACAGCGTTTCCATAATTGAAGCAGCAGTAAAAATAATTATGGCAGATGGTTATGACTACTCCGATATTTCCACAAGCCGTGATGGAAAATATTTGTATTGCCAGGCTGCATTCAATAATAATTACAAGGTTTATAATCTTGCCAAAATGGTTCGTTTTAATTTTCCTGCAATGACGGGAAGAACTCCACTTGCCTCACAATTAGACAGGCCAATCAATAATTATGTATTGAACGGAAATGCAATAGTAGTGAGTGTGGAAAATGAAGGAAATGACAAGCTCTATGTAATTTCTGAAAATGAAACAGAAGCAACACCCCTGACAACAGAAACAAGTGGTTGTTACAATAATGTAAGTGTGTCAGATAATAATATCATTGTTGCTAATTACGAATCTTCATCTATGCCTCCGGAAGTGGTGAAGATAAATAGTGGTTCACATCAATTCATATCAGATTTTAATGCAGCTAAATTATCAGCGTTGGCTATTGAGCCTGCTGAAACATTTTGGTTCACCAGCAGTCGTGGACAAAAAATCAGGAGTCTTATAGTAAGACCTGCTGGTTTTGATGCTGCTAAAAAATATCCATTATTTGTTGTAATGCATGGTGGCCCGGCCGGTGCATGGAAAGACAACTGGGGTTATCGCTGGAATTATCATCTGCTTGCATCGCCGGGTTATGTATTGGTAATGACAGACTACACTGGCTCTACAGGATATGGAGAAAAATTTTCACAGGATATTCAGTACGACCCATTTAAAGGACCGGCAAATGAAATCAATGAAGCAGCAGCGTATGCTATCAAAAATTATTCTTTTATTGATGCAACAAAACAAGCCGCTGGTGGCGCAAGCTATGGCGGTCATTTAGCTAACTGGATGCAGGCTACAACCACACACTACAAATGTTTGATAAGCCATGCCGGTTTAATAAACAGCGAAAGTCAATGGGGTACAAGTGATGCCATTTATAACCGGGAGGTGATGAATGGCGGTACTCCCTGGATGAATACGAAAAGTTTTAAAGAGCAAAATCCAATTCGCTATGCAGCAAAATTTAAAACACCTGTTTTAATAACGGTTGGTGAGCAGGATTTCCGTGTGCCTTTAAATAATTCAGTTGAAAATTTTCATGTGATGCAGCGCTTGCAAATTCCAAGTAAATTGTTGGTGTTTCCAGAGGAAAATCATTGGATTTTAAAAGCAGAAAACAGCCGTGTTTTTTACAAGGAAGTACACAACTGGCTGGCGGCATATTTAAAATAAAATACTTACGCTTACATAAACTGAATCCATGTCTATATCAGCAAACAGGCTTACAACGGAACAATACCAACAAAATTTCAGCGACATTCATCCGCCGTTTGAAACACAGGATGCTGCACTGGTGGAAGCCAACCGCTGTTTGTTTTGTTATGATGCACCTTGTATGAAAAGCTGCCCCACAAGTATTGACGTGCCAAAGTTCATCAAACAAATTACAACTGATAATATCAAGGGTTCTGCACACACTATTTTTTCAAGTAATATTATGGGTGCAGGCTGCAGTAAAGTTTGCCCTGTAGAAAAATTATGCGAAGGAGCTTGTGTGTTTAATCTGATGCATGAAGAACCTATTCCTATTGCAAAGCTGCAACGCTACAGTACTGAAATTGCAATGAAAAAAAACTGGCAGTTATTTAAAAGAAAAGAATCAACAGGCAAACGTGTCGCAATCGTAGGAGCAGGCCCTGCAGGTTTAAGCTGTGCCCATGTATTAAGCCGTGAAGGAATTGATGTAACCATTTTTGAAAAAGAAAGCAAAGGCGGCGGGTTAATGACTTACGGTATTGCGGCGTATAAAGTAACAGCAAAGTTTTGCGAAGATGAAGTAAATTATATAACCGCCATTGGCGGCATTGAAATAAAATACAATCAGGAGTTGGGGAAAAATATTTCACTGGAAGAATTGCAACAAAATTATGATGCAATTTATCTCGGCATTGGTGTTGGTCTGGCAAGGCAACTGGAAATTCCTGGTGAAGATTTAGCAGGCGTTGAAGATGCCATCACTTTCATTTACAATTTAAGAGAGAAAGGTTATCCTGCAATTCCGGTAGGCGAAAAAGTTGCAGTGATAGGTATGGGCATGACGGCCATTGATGCAGCCACGCAGGCAAAACGTCTCGGTGCCAAACAAGTAAC
>JAYWIB010000255.1:0-3443 GCA_043789265.1 Chitinophagaceae bacterium | reverse complement strand
TGTAGTAGCCACTGTCGTTACCTGCCACCACATACCACAACCAGTTCTGCAGCGGTGCCGGCGTGGTAAAATAGCGGCTGTGCGGAATGTGCTGTTTTTTAAAAATATTTTTCATTTCACTGTCAATAACTGCTTTGTTGATAAGGCAGTAAACCAGGTAAGCTGCGGACAGCCCCAATCCAAACCGCCAGTATTTTTTTCTTTGCGGCGAATGCCGCCGAAGCAAAATAAGCGCTGCCAGCGCAATGCCCGGCCATACCGAAAAAAATGGATCCGCCACATAAATGGCATTGAAGGAAATTCTTGCATGGCTGAAAGGTTCAAACCAGCCCACACCATAATTATTAAATGCATCAATAAAAATGTGAATGAAAATAACCCCGCCAAAAAACAGTATCCATTTACGTAAGCTGATGTTGTGTGGGCGGTGCAGCTTTTCTGCCATCAATGCAAACAATGGTGTAATGATGGCGCAGAATAACAAAGAATGCGTAAATCCCCTGTGTGCCAGCAGGGCAGCAGAAATATCCATCCAGAAAGATGCAACAAAGTCTATATCGGGAATGCTTTGCGCCAATGCGCCCCACAGCATTGCTTTTTTTCCCAGTTGCCTGCCGGCAAATGCCTCGCCCATGCAGGCGCCCAGGGCTATATGGGTAATGGAATCCATTTGGTTGCCGGTATTTTTTTGGTGAATGATGCCCGCTGCTGCTAAAATTACAAGGACGTTTTTAGTTTTAAATTTTAAAAACGAAAAAGTATTTAAAGAAAGCGTTATCAGCTTTTCAATTTCATTGACAAATTGTGAGCCAATTGAGCAGCCATTTCACTCATTTGATTCTCCAACATTGGTATCCTGGTAAAATTTTTCACTGCAGTATCAATAAATCTGCATAGCGGATTTCTTTTTTTAAAGCAGGAAATGCAAGGTCAAAAAAATCTTTTCGTACGTGGTACCCTACATTGTTTTTTACACAGCGCTCTTCAAACTGCTGAATGTTTTTTTCCATTGTTTCATTGTCTTGCGCCTGCATGATGGGTAAAAACATAGGCCGCTCATACTGTCTGCATAATTCCAAACATTGGCATATAAAGATGCTGGTGAAAATAAACCCGTCAGCAATATGCTGTTTGCGGAGTTTACACGGGCCGCAATTGAAATGCACCTGCAGAAAAATGTGTTCCGGCATATGCCAGTAATACTTTTTTCATGCTGTAAATTTTTTATAAAAATAGTGCTGCCACAGCAGCACTGCAATGACGGATATCATAAAAAAAATGACAGATACCATAAATGGTTTGGAGTGTAACAAACAACTTGCATGCATATAGCAAAGCGTAAAGCAACGCTGAACGGAACTGCAGTGATGCGAATGGTTATACCTTGACTATTATGGCAAGACCGACAAAGAAAAAATCTGCATGGATAGCCTTAGTGCGACAAGAATATTCTTTTGCTATTTCTGTAATCACTAAGTATGAAATCTATTCAGGAGCCACTCCAAATCAAATAGACTTTTGGGACAATGTGCTTCAGGCAATTACTATCATCTCCTTTGATGAAATGACAGTTGACACAGCGGTTATAATAAACAGTGCACTAAAAAAGAAAAGGAAACAAATTGACCTCGCTGATTTATTCATTGCTGCAACTGCAGTAGTTCACGGGTTATCTTTTCCGACACCTAAAAGGAATCACTTTGACAGAACAGACACGCTAGACATTGTAGAATAGAGCGAACGTACAATAGGTTCGACGTACGGTAATAATTTGACTTTAGTTCAAATCTTCAACTTTTAAAACAAGGCTGGGCCTCAGTTACCTGCTGAAGTTTTTCATATATTCCAACAACTCCACGCCCTGTCCGATTTAGTCTGCTGATGAATTTTGGGCAGTATGCAGACAATCCAGCACAACACTACCATCGTTTTTTCTTTCTAAATATTTATACATTTCATACAGCATTTTTTTCAATTCATACAGTAATGGATTGCATGAACATATGGTCAGCAATATCTTGCAGCAATTATTTAATCAAATAAAAAAAACAGGCATTGAAAAATATTCTCCAGGCCGCAGCGCTGATTATCGTGGCAGCCTCGGCCATTGTTGCTGCGGCCACATCCCGCCATGCGGTGCATAAAAAATGCAGGCATGAATGGGCAAAAAGTTCTGATACAATTCAATCAGCAGGCAATAAAAACATGGTGCATGCTGGTCCTTCAGTCAATCCTAAATAAAAAATAAAACCTTGTCAATTATGCGTAAAACAATTTTAACAATGGCTGTAACTGCAGGCGTTATTACAGCCTTACTGCAAGCCTGTAATGGAAATGAAAAAACTGCACAAGCAGCCGCCAAGCCCGGCCAGGAAGAAGAAATAAAGCGGGGTGAATACCTGGTAAGTATTTCCGGATGTGATGACTGCCACACACCAAAAAAAATGGGCGCCATGGGGCCGGAGCCAGATATGAGCCTGCGTTTTTCAGGTTACCGTTCTGCAGTGCCTTTTTCAAAAGTGGATACCAGCATCATTAAGCAGGGATGGATATTGGCAAATTATGATCTCACCGGTTAGGCAGGGCCATGGGGTGCATCTTTCAGTGCCAACATCAGCAGCGATGAAACAGGTATCGGCAACTGGAGTTACGAACAATTTAAAAAGGCATTCACCCAGGGAAAATGGAAGGGTATGGATAACAGCCGCCCGCTGCTGCCGCCCATGCCCTGGCAGAATTACAGCAAAATGCATGAGGAGGATGTACAGGCAATATTTGCTTTTTTAAAATCATCAAAGCCTGTAAAAAATGTGGAGCCTGCGATAAAGCCATTTAATGCATTGCAGTAAAAAATTAAAATCAAATTTTACACGGTTGAGAAATACATGAGCAGCAGAATATTCTTACGCCTCAAATAATACCAATCAAATTTTTTAAACCGCCGTCCTTGATTAGTGGCACACGAAATAATCTTTCTAATGCATTGGTGTGCCACGAACGCAGGCAAAGACACCCAAAAAATTTATTTAGTAAATGAAAAAAGTATTGATAATATATGCTCATCCGGATGAAGAGAGTTTTAATGCGGCTATTCTTAGGCAAACAGTTGCACAAGTAAAAGCCGCAGGTCACAAATGTGTTGTACTTGATTTGTATAAGCAGGGATACAATCCTGTTTTAACAAAAGAAGAAATGAAAGGAAAGCTGAATGAAGAAACAATAGAGCATCAGCGCCTGATTAAAACAGCCACTGATATTGTTTTTATCTTTCCCGTGTGGTGGTTCAGAGCGCCGGCCATTATGGAGGGATTTATTGATAAAACATTTGTTCCAAAATTTGCCTACCGGTTTAAACCATTGATTGGAAAATACGGCATGCCTGTTCCCTTGCTGAAAGATAAACGGGTGCTGGTGTTTGTAACACATGGTGCACCTGCATTGCC
>JAYWIB010000254.1:0-3450 GCA_043789265.1 Chitinophagaceae bacterium | reverse complement strand
ATCATAAAACTTTGTTGTGTATGCGTATTGCTGTTCTGTATGGTAAGCACATATTTTCCTGCAGCGAGGTAATGTACATCCAGTGCAATGATGTTTTGTTGTGCGTTTATTTTTTTATGCAGTACAAGGCGGCCGGTAATGTCATTGACTTTTACATAACCGGCTTCAGTTAAACCATTTTTTAATTGTAAGGTAATGGCATTGCCTGCAGGGTTTGGAAAAATCAATGCATTGTCAAAAGTATTCAGCAATCTTACAGGAATCACTTTACTGTAGCTGAATTTTCCATCTGCATCCACCATTTTAAGTCTGTAAAAAATAGTGGTTGCATTGGCAAACTGCCTGTCTGCAAATGAATAGTTGCCCGATTGCTGACCTTTAATAACTGCAATTGCAGAAAATGATCTTCCATCAGTGCTGCGTTCTATTTCATATTGTTTAAAATCTGTTTCCCTGTTTACCGTCCATTTTAAATCAACCGACTGACTGGTTTTATAGGCAGAAAAATCAATCAGCGTTACGGGTACCACTGTACAGTTATACGTAACACATTTAAAAATAGAATCTGCATATTCAGGCATATCTACAAATGGGTTGCGGTTGCCCTGCAATGCATAAATGGCATTGTTCCTGTCTATTTCTTTTTGGCTTACAGGATCCTGTTTATTCCATTTTAATAAAAGTTGTATGTACCAGTCATCAAGCGATGGATATAAGGTGCCGTTTAATACATTGTCGGCACTGCCATTGTTTTTCCATTTAATCATTGAGTCCTGGTAGCGTGTTACCATGTACAATTGTGCACGGGCAATATCGCCTTTATATGCATTGATGGGTTCAAATACGGTACCTGTATAACAGCCAAAACTATTGAGTCCCGATTTGCTTCCGTTGGTAGTGGTGGTTACAGGATTGCTTACTTCACCATAAGGATTACTGCTGTGTATTTCATTCACCTTACCATCCACTGGAAAAATATGGTGCAAATCAGAGAACATTGGATACACATTTCCATCAAACCATTCTCTTGGGAAGCTATGTTCTCTTCCATAGCAGTCTCCCTCTGCTGCATACGAACCGCATTGATCTGTAACTGGGGTAAAATAATATGCTTCAGGCCCGGCAGGATTGTCGCTGTAAATATCCCAGATGGCATTGCCTGAATTGTTATCCTTTTGATGAATGTCCATACTGTTTACTGCATTCCACACCGCAGGTGTATACACCAATTGGGTAGTATTTGTAGAAATAATATTTTTCAATGCTGTTTTTAATGAGGCACAATTGAGGCCTGCAGCCGCATTGTAATATCCGGGCGGTGTACCTGTATTGGTGTTGGTGGTGGAGGTGTTGCCGGTTAATGCAATGGATCTGTAAAATGGTTCACCATTACAATCGCCATTGGAAGCAAAAACAAAAAAGTAATATTGCGTTCCTGCAGTTAGTGATGTAGCAGCAAAACTTACAGCAGTACTGTATTGTACCACGGTGCCATTACCAAATGCCTGACCAGCAGTATAGGTAATACCATTTGCAGGTGCGGCACCCAACGAAGCGTTTACACTTCTTACTATCAAATACCTGTTGGCAGTGGCAGATGTGGTAAAGCTGCCTGACACACTGTTGTTAGAAGGTGTAAGCATAAGTGAAGTGGGTGAAGCTGCGGGTGTACTACAGGCAGGCAATGCCAATGTAGTTGCATTGTTTGTAAGCGGATTGGTACTAAGGTAATTGGGCCCGCCATTGCAGTTTTCCGAATTAGATGCAAAAACAAAATAATAATATTGGGTGGAAGGCGCCAGTGTATTATCTGTAAACAAAGCAGCCGTGCCCGAAAAAACTACAGTACCACCGCCAAAAGACTGCCCTGCACTGTACACACCTGCATCTGCTGGTGAGGCAGATAAAGTGGATGCGGTACTGCGTATCACCAGGTATTCATCTACAGCAGGAGCCGCAGCCGTAAAAGAGCCGCTTATACTGGTGGAAGAAGGCGTTAATATAAGGCTGGTGGCCTGCGAAACTGGCTCCTGGCAAAGGGTTGCAGGGTTGCCTGCAAAGCTGATGCTTACATCATCCACGGCCAGTCCATCGTCCGATCCTGTAGCGTCACTATCCGTCCAGCGTATCCAGAAGGCAGCACCGTTTGCAATGTTTAAACCGGTAATGGTAAAGGAAAGTGCGCTGTTATTGCCAGAGGCATTGCCATCAAAAGCACCGGCAGGCCCTGCTGCCGACGGGGTGATAAAATCAAGGGCATCTGTATTCTGCCAGGTGCCGTCAGAAAGAAGAGTGGCATCTGTGCTGTATTCAAACTGAAGGGTATCATCTCTGTTGATTGCGCCAAGCCGCCATTGTTCCCCTCTGTAATTTACAGTGACGGCGCTGATAATTCCGCCGGTATTGTTTACAAAACTTACTCCAAATGCAGATTGCAAATTGCCTGATCGTAAGGAACCCAACGCCCTTTCAGAAGCCGCATCAGTTCCGTAGCTGTAGGTGTTACCAGCATTGGAGCCGCCGTCATCAATACCATAAGTAGTATTTGCATTGCTGCCTGTTTCAATAAAACTCCATCCGGCGGGCAGGGTGCTTGCAGTGGGGCCAACTGATGAGAGCGAATTAAAATCTTCCGCATAAGGCGATGCAATATTGGTAATGCTTACCTGTGAGCGGGCAGAAAAAAATAATAGTGTAATAAACAGTGTAGTTAAATGTAAAAATTTCTGCATGACTTAGTTATTAATAAAAATTTTGTAGAAAAGATGAAAGTACGAATAGTTTTCTCTATTTACTATTCCGTTAATAAAAAAACCTGTCAAGGGTATGTTGACAGGTTTTGAATATGTTTCGCCAGAAAATTTACTTGGCTAAAGTATTTATTTTGCGGGCAAGCTTCCTTTTTAAATTGGCAGCTTTGTTCTTGTGAATGGTGCCACGTTTTGCCAACTTATCTATCATAGATGCCACTGCAGGTAATTTTTCGCCGGCGGCTGATTTTTCATCTATAGCCCTGATATCACGGATAGCGTTACGGGTGGTTTTACCATAATAACGGTTACGTTCGTTACGCTTGCGGCTCTGACGAACATCTTTTTTGGTAGCTGAATGATTTGCCATTTGTATTAATTCTATTTTTTGGGCTGCGAAGATAGGGATTTGAAATAAGAAACCTCAAAATTAGCAAAAGCTTTTTTTACAATCATGAATAGACCAATAATGGAGACAATTTTATCATCTCAAACCGCTTTCAAAGTCAGTGCATAAATAATCTAAAAAAACACTTGTTGCTTAAAACTTTTTTATGAGGGCATGATAAAACCATCCCTTTCTTAAATAAGAAATCACCGATATTTGCGTAATAAATTTTGCCATCTAAAATACAATTACCCCTCTTGCAATGAAGGACTTTCAATATATCACCAACGCACATCCGGCATACATAGAAAA
>JAYWIB010000253.1:0-3452 GCA_043789265.1 Chitinophagaceae bacterium | reverse complement strand
ATTTGCTGGACACCAACAGAACAATCCTCATAAAAGAAATAGCGGCGGCTTTTCAATACCGGGATATTCCTTACCTCGGCTCCTTTACCTGCAGCGATACCTTACTGAATAAAATTTGGGAAACCGGTGCCTACACCCTTCATCTCAATATGCAAAATTATTTGTGGGATGGCATTAAAAGAGACCAGCTTGCCTGGATGGGCGACCTGAGTTTGGAAACCAAAACCCTGTTTGCTGTTTTTGGAAAAAATGAAATAGTGCCGCAAACCCTTGACCTGATCAGGAACGAAAATCCGCTGCCGCAATGGATGAATGGACTCAGTTCTTTTTCGCTATGGTGGCCATATACACAGTACAATTTGTACATGCAAAATGGTGACCTGAAATATTTAAAGCAGCAGGAAACGTACCTCACAGGTTTGTGTAAAATGATGATTGGGTATATAAAAGAAAACGGTGAAGAAAATTTGCCCGCCCGTTTTTTTGACTGGCCAACTTCTCCCAACGATAAGGCCGTTCATGCAGGTTTACAATCGTTGATGATCGTTTCTTTGCAATCGTCATCCAACCTGTTTGGTTATTTAAAAAACAGCCCGATGAAAATGGTTTGCGATAAAGCAATTGCCAAATTGCGAACACATATTCCTGACCCCAACAACTCATTGCAGGCAGCAGCCATGATGGGCCTTGCCGGTTTACAAAATCCAAAATTTATAAACGATACCTACTTTAAGGGTACAGATTACAACAGTATTTCACCCTTCATGGGCTATCATATTTTACAAAACAAAGCCCTTGCAAACGATTATCAATCATCGCTTGATTTTATTCGTTTTTATTGGGGTACCATGCTACAATTAGGTGCCACCACTTTTTGGGAAGACCTGCAAACAGAGGACCTCCCCAATGCAAACCCTATAGACAGAGCTGTGCACGAAGGCAAGCTGGATATACATGGCGATTGCGGCGAGTATTGTTACAAAGGTTTGCGCCATAGCCTTTGTCATGGCTGGGCATCGGGCCCTACGCCCTGGCTTTCGGAGCATGTGCTGGGCATAAAAATTCTGGCACCGGGCTGCGGCATCATAAAAATTGAACCCCATTTGGGCGACCTGCAGTTTGCAGAAGGCAGTTACCCCACACCCTACGGCGTTGTGAAGGTTAAACATACCAAACTGCCCAACGGAAAAATAAAAACGATAGTGAATGCACCTAAACAAATAAAAATTATACAATAATCATTTTGATAAAATTTATGCCCCATCCCGATTTATATAAAATGCCACTTTCGCCACGGCCCATCTACATAATAGGCGCAGGTGCCATTGTACAGGATGCACATTTGCCTGCATATAAAAAAGCGGGTTGGCAGGTGAAGGGCATTTATGATCCCGTGATTGCCAAATCAACGGCCTTATCAAACCAATTTAATATTGAGTTAGTATTTGACTCTTTACAAACATTTGTACAACAAGCTCCCGCCAATGCGGTATTTGATGTGGCTGTGCCAGCATCCGTGTTGACAGAAGTATTGGCTGCACTACCACAAAAAGCAACAGTGCTTATTCAAAAGCCTTTCGGCAGTAATATCGGCGAAGCCACTCAATTATACCAACTGTGTAAACGTAAAGAATTTATTGCCGCTGTCAACTTTCAAAAGCGTTTTATTCCTGCCATAGTAAAGGCAAAAAGAATGATTGATAAAGGCCTGATTGGCGAATTGCATCATATGGAAATACGGATGAACATCTGGCACCCCTGGCATTTATGGAGTTTTTTGTTTGATATTCCACGGATGGAAATGCTCTACCACAGCATTCACTATATGGATTTGATGCGGTATTTTTTGGGCAATCCCAAAAGCGTTTATGCCAAAACAGTAAAGCACCCAAAGATGATGCAGTTGGCATCAACCCGTTCAGTTATTATTTTGGACTATGGTGACGTAACACAAGCCTTCATCAACACCAATCACGGACATGAGTTTGGTTTAAAATATCAAGACGCATTTATTAAATGGGAAGGAACTCATGGTGCTATACGGCATACGCTGGGCAAGAACATCAACTTTCCAGAAGGTGGGGACGACACGTTTGAAGTCTCCATTTTAGAAGAAGGCAAAACTGCCGAATGGCAAACCGTTGACCCCGGTGGTGCCTGGTACCCCGATGCCTTTATAGGTGCAATGGCAAACCTGATGTGTTATGCTGAAGGAACGGAACCTGTTCTAATTAATTCTATTGAAAGCGCTTATCATACCATGCAGTTGGTAGAGGCGGCTTATGTATCGAGTAATGGCGGAGGAACACCAATTAATTTTAAAACTTAGAAAAAAAATAATGGAAATTACAAGAAGATACAGCAGCACATTAACAGATGATATCAGTCAGCCTTCATCAAGGGCCATGCTTTTTGGAGCAGGGTTTACTGACGAGGATATGAAGAAACCACAGGTAGGCGTAGCCAGTGCCGGGTGGGAAGGCAATCCCTGTAATATGCACCTAAATAGTTTGGCTGCTTATGTAAAAGAAGGGTTGAAAAAAGAAAATTTAGTGGGGCTCATTTTTAATACCATAGGTGTTAGTGATGCATTGTCCATGGGTACCACAGGCATGCGGTATTCACTTCCGTCAAGAGATATTATTGCAGACTCGATTGAGTCGGTAGCGCAGGCGCAATGGTACGATGCAGTGGTGCCTGTAATGGGTTGCGATAAAAATATGCCGGGTGCTGTGATAGCCATGTGCAGGTTGAACAGGCCATCGCTGATGGTATATGGTGGTACCATTTATTCAGGTAAATACAACAACGAAAAAATAAATATTCTTTCAACGCTGGAGGCTTACGGAAAAAAATTATCCAATAATATTTCTGATGAAGATTTTGAGGGCATCGTACACAATGCATGCCCCGGTGCAGGTTCCTGCGGAGGTATGTACACGGCCAATACCATGTCTATGGCCATTGAAGCACTTGGTTTGAGTTTGCCCTACAGCTCCTCCAACCCTGCTATGAGTGATGAAAAAAAACAGGAATGCCTTGATGCCGGAAAGCACCTGAAAGTGTTGCTCGAAAAAAATATTTGCCCTTCGGATATTCTTACCAAAGAATCTTTTGAAAATGCCATCACCATAGTGATGATCATGGGCGGCTCTACCAACGCCGTGTTGCACCTTATTGCCATGGCATCGGCTGCCAACATCCCTTTGACCCTTGATGATTTTCAAAGAATAAGCGACCGAACACCACTGCTTGCCGATATGAAACCCAGTGGAAAATATTTAATGGAAGACCTGCACCATATTGGCGGCACCCCAGCCATTATGAAAATGGTTTTTGATGCTGGCTACCTTCATGGGCATTGCATGACGGTGACCGGAAAAACAATTGAAGAAAATTTGCGTGAGATAAAACCGCTTGATGATACACTCAACTTAATGCTGCCTTTTAAT
>JAYWIB010000252.1:0-3461 GCA_043789265.1 Chitinophagaceae bacterium | reverse complement strand
ACTGGCAGTTTGTGCTGGCCGGGGTATTTATTGCTGTGGTGATGGAACTCTGCGGCATTAAGGCATTGAGCTTTGCGGTGGGCGCTTACCTTCCGCTTAGTACCACGCTGCCTATTTTTATTGGAGGCGCTGTACGTGGACTGGCAGATATGTACCAAAAGAAAAAAAATATTTCAGTAAGTGCAGAGGAAGAAGAACTTGGTAAAGGCAATTTATTTGCTACGGGCCTTGTGGCAGGCGGGGCAGTGGCGGGTGTTATATTCGCCATCATGGCGGGGTTCGACGGGCCTGCAAAAGTGCTGAACAAATTGAATATGGAATTAGGTTTCAGTGAGGCCATAGGGCATGAATGGTATCAAATATTGGGCGTATTGTTTTTTGCACTGATGGCTTTTGTGCTGTACAGGATAGCTATTAAAAAGGATAAATAAAATAAGGAAGTTTGCACTTTGGCTGTTTCTTTTTATTACCTGCGTTTTTTCTAAAACCAGTTTTAGCTATTTAAGAGTATTTGTTTTTATTAATTAAATTTGATAAAACTTTTTTTTATGAATGAAAAATTGTTGTTAGAAAAAATCAGATCCTTGCCGGATAATAAAAAAATTGAGGTGGAAGACTTTACTGATTTTCTATTGCATAAGGCATTGAATGAAGGGGTGAAAAAAATTCCTCAATTTGGTTTTGCAAAAGGTGCTTTTGCAATGAAGCCCGGCTTTGATGACCCAATAGAAGGGATGGAAGAATAGATACAGCCATGAATTTATTATTGGATACACATATTATTATCTGGTTTGCCAACGGTGATGAAAAATTGTCTGCCACAATAAAACAGCAGATCATAAATCCTGAAAATAATATTGCCTGCAGCCAAATTTCTTAATTTGAAATTGCCATAAAAACGAATATTGGTAAATTGGATTTTAATATAGGTTTTGATGAGCTGGAAAAGTTGATTGCTGAGAATAATATCAACATTGCTTTTCCATCAGCACAGGACTATACAAATTACCGGGGCTTACCCTTGCACCATAAAGATCCTTTCGACAGGCTGATAATTTCACAGGCTATTACAAATAATTTTACTGTTGTTACTAAAGACGAAGCATTTCTTTTATATGGCATACCGGTGATATTGTAAACAAAGCCGGTGTTTTGTTTCTAACCACTTTTATTACTTACTGTATGAGTATCCGGGCATTTAAATATCTCTCTCCAGTCACCATATACATGCTGGCATTTGTTGCCTTTACAGGTACTGGCATATACACCTGGCTGCCTATGTTGTATGCATGGATAATAATACCCTTAGTGGAACTGGCCATTCCTCCCAATGAAAAAAACATAAATGCTGCTGAAGAAGAAATGGCAAGGAAAGATAAGCTGTATGATTACATGCTGTATGCTTTTGTGCTGCTGCAGTTTATTGCCTTGTATATTTTTTTAAAAAGTTTTAGCAATGCAAATTTATCTGGATGGGATATTGCAGGCAGGGTGTGTACGATGGGATTGCTATGTGGCACTTTTGGTATCAATGTAGGTCATGAATTGGGGCATCGTGTAAATAATTTAGAACAATGGCTGGCAAAGGCATCGTTGCTTACCTCTTTGTATATGCACTTTTTTATTGAGCACAACAAAGGCCATCATAAAAACGTAGCCACTCCACATGACCCAAGCAGTGCCAGGTTTAATGAACCTGTTTACATTTTTTATTTCCGCACCATCATTTTTTCTTATCTCTCTGCATGGAAGATTGCCAATGATGAAATGAAAAAGAAAGGCCACAACATTTTACAAAATGAAATGCTGCAGGCGCATGTGCTGCAATTTGCATTTGTTGCATTGATATTTTTCAAGTTTGGTTTTATTGTTGCCATATATTTTTTATTGGCAGCCTTGATGGGAATTCTTTTGCTTGAAACTGTAAATTATATAGAGCATTACGGTCTTCAGCGGAAAGAAACAGCGGATGGAAAATACGAACGGGCAATGCCCCACCATAGCTGGAACAGCGATCATGTTTTAGGAAGATTGATGTTATTTGAACTAAGCCGCCACAGCGACCACCATTACCTTGCCAGCAGAAAATATCAAATACTCCAGCATCATGATGACTCGCCACAGTTGCCTACAGGCTATCCCGGCAGCATGCTGCTTTCGCTGCTGCCGCCGGTTTGGTTTTATGTGATGAACAGGCGGATAAAACAAATGGAAAAAGTAAATTAACTTTACGAAAAAGAATTTATGACTGCTATACAAAAGCCATATCTATCTGAAAAGAAATATTTAGAAGAAGAACGCAAAGCTTCTTTTAAAAGTGAGTATTATAAGGGTGAAGTATTTGCTATGTCGGGGGCTTCGAAAGAACACAATAAAATAGCAGGCGCAATAATTGGACATTTGTTCAGTCATCTCAAAGACAGATATTGTTCGGTAATGCCAAGTGACACAAGGGTGCATAATCCTTCGAATACTTTATATACTTACCCGGACGTTGTAGTGACCTGTGAAGAGGAAAAATACCTGGATGATGAATTTGATACTTTACTAAATCCAACTATTATTATTGAAGTATTGTCCAAAAGCACACAGGACTACGACCGGGGCACCAAGTTTATGCTTTACCGTTCCATTCCTTCTTTGAAAAACTATGTACTCATCAGCAGCCTTGAATACAGCATAGAAATATACACCCGTGATGGCGACCATTGGATACTGACAACAGCCAATGGGCTGGAAGACGAACTTTATCTCAGCGCCATTGACTATCGTTTTAAATTGAAAGATATGTATGTGCAGGTGCCTGCTTTAGGAAAATAGTATGCGTTTTATTTTGCAATGATCCATCTCACTCCCAATTGCAGCGGGTTTGAGCCATTGCCTATCGAAGAACTGAACCCGTAGTTTTTATTTGTTCGGGTGATAACCGTTCCATCAACATTTGTTTGCTTAAATTTTTCGTGGTTATAATTTGACGAAAGAAGATTATTTAAAGAAGCATCCAAAAAGAAATTTCTTTTCATCTGGAAGGACACTCCGGGATATGCGCTTATTGAAATACTAACACTATTCATTGTGGCATTGCTGAAAATAGCAGGATTGTTATTATCGCTTCTTCTGCCAATACCTCCGCTTACATCTCCATTCAAAAAAAGAAAAAAAGATTTTGATAAAGGATAATATTTTCGTAGCCAAAATCTTAAACCATAGTTATGGGTTTTTATTTTAGCACTGGCTTGCTGATTATCATAAACATTATTTTGTTTTTGAACATTGTTTGAAAAATATAATCCGGCACCCAATAACAGATTGTCCTTTATGCATGCACCCGCAACCGGTGAAAAATAAAATACCGAAGTTGTACCGGAAGATTCTGCAAGTCCGCTTTCAACTTTAGAGTTATTGCCTGATAGTCCAATATCTCCTCCTATAAAAATGGCTCCTTTTTTTATTTGTGCAAA
>JAYWIB010000251.1:0-3482 GCA_043789265.1 Chitinophagaceae bacterium | reverse complement strand
TGGAGGTCCCGAGCAGATTTGAACTGCTGTACGAGCTTTTGCAGAGCTCTGCCTAACCTCTCGGCCACAGGACCAAAAATTGAAATAAATTTACAAGTGCTAATACGACAAAAGATAAAATTTATTTCAGCGGGGGCAAAAATAAGGGATTTTTTTATTAGAAATTGTAAATTGTAAATACGAAATTCGGTTTTTAATTCTTTTATCACTTTCCATCTGCTCAAAAAAAAACCAACAGATATTCCAGCGCATGAAACTTGAATTTTTTAAATACCAGGGTACGGGAAACGACTTTGTAATCATTGATAATTATCACCAGCAGTTGCCTTTGTTAAGTACCAAACAAATAAAACATATTTGCGACCGTCACTTTGGTGTGGGTGCTGATGGCCTTATGTATTTGTGTAAAAAAGAAGGGTACGATTTTGAAATGCTTTATTATAATGCCGATGGAAATGAAAGCAGCATGTGTGGCAATGGCGGCAGGTGCATGGTAAAATTTGCTCACCATTGCGGTATTCATAAAAGTAAGTACAGGTTTATTGCCACCGACGGCGAGCATGAAGCAGAACTGGAGAGTGATGGTAAAGTAAGTTTAAAAATGCAGGATGTAAAAAAAGTTGAAATGCATGCATCCCATGCCATACTCAATACAGGGTCGCCTCATTTTGTAAAATTTACGCCGGATGTAAAAGATGTGGATGTGGTGGCCACAGGCCGTGAAATCCGCTACAGCGATACGTTTAAAGCTACAGGCATTAATGTAAATTTTGTAGAGAGCCTGGGTGAAGATGCAATATATGTGCGTACGTACGAACGGGGGGTAGAAGATGAAACACTTAGCTGCGGTACGGGCGTTACTGCTGCTGCCCTGCTGTGTGCACACAACGACAATGGCTTTAACACCGTGGAAGTAAAAACACCCGGTGGCCATTTGAGTGTAGAGTTTGATAAAACAGATGATGAACATTTTCACAACATCTGGCTGTGCGGTCCGGCAGAACTGGTTTTTAAAGGCGAAATACAATTACCATAATGCAATACCTCACTAAAGAACAAATTATTGTAGCCGCAGAAAAAATTTTTACTGCATTTTCGGTTACATGCCATGGCGTAAAGGATGATCTGTTTTTTTTGCGGCCCTCCGGCAAATGGTCTGTTGCAGAAAATGTGCAGCACATGGTGCTATCTACCAGTACTACCACCTTAGCGTATACGCTGCCGTCGTTTATTGTTAGATGGGTGGGCGGCAAACCCAACCGCTCTTCTAAAAGCTATGAGGCGCTGGTGGAAAAATATAAAGAGAAACTGGCGCATGGGGGCAGGGCATCCGGCAGGTTTGTACCCAAGCCCATAGAAATAAAATGCGGCAGAAGCAGGCTGATGGAACATTGGCAAAAATCAACCATAAAATTTATTGCTGCATTAAAAAATAAAACTTCAGAAAGCAAGCTGGATGATTATCTTGTACGCCACCCCCTGCTGGGCAGGATAACATTAAGAGAGCTTTGCTATTTCACTATTTATCATACCGAACATCATTTAACCATCATCAAAAACAGGATACAGCCTGAACCACCCCACCCACAAACCCTGCACCCAGCTCAATGATACAATATTTTAAAAATGCAGACCACCAGACCGTTGCGATAGACAAACCTGAACCCGATGCCTGGGTAAATGTATTGCCCCCATTAAAACAGGAAGAATTTTCGGAGCTAAGTCATTCACTTGATATACCCATAGATTTTTTAAAAGATTCACTGGATATTGATGAACGCAGCCGGTATGAAATTGAAGACAATGTAAAACTCATTGTAATAAAAACGCCTACAGAAAACAATTCATTTAATGAAAGCGATGCGTATTATATTACCATACCCATTTGTATCATACTTACACACAACCAGATTGTAACGGTAAACTCTTTTGAAAACGAAGCCATTAAAAAATTTTTAAACACCTTTCAAAACCGCAGCCCTGATAAAAAGAATATGATGGTGCTGAAAATCTTTGAAAAAGTGGTGACGAATTTTTTAGATTTTTTGAAAGAGATAAACCAGCGCAGAAATTTGCTGGAGCAAAAACTGTACGACTCCAACCGCAATGCCGAATTGCTGGAACTCGTAAGGATACAAAAAAGTCTGGTATATTTTATTACCGCATTACGCAGCAATGAACTGCTGATGATGAAAATTGTACGCACCAATTTTTTGCAACTGAATGAAGATGAAAAAGAATTTTTAGATGATCTGATTGTAGAAACCAGCCAGGCGCTGGAGATGGCCAATACGTATACCACTATACTGAGCAGCACGCTGGATGCTTTTGCCAGCATCATCTCTAACAACCTTAATAGTGTATTAAAAAGGCTTACCTCCATCACCATTATACTTTCGCTGCCTGCACTGGTTACCAGCATTTATGGAATGAACGTACCCATACCCGGACAAAACTGGCCGCACTCTTTTTACATGCCGCTGATTATTTCGCTGGCTATCTCCATAGTAATAAGCGCTTACTTTATGAAGAAAAAATGGTTTTAATAAAGAAGCAGTCAGCATGATTTTAGTACAATATTTTATCTGCAAATCGTTAAGCCATGTTTTCAATAAGAGTGTACGGGATACTAATCAATGAGCAAAAACAAGTGCTGGTGAGTGATGAATACATCCGGGGGAATTATTTTACAAAATTTCCCGGCGGCGGGCTTGAAGCGGGGGAAGGCACAAGAGACTGCCTGCGGCGTGAGTTTATGGAAGAGATGAATTTAAAAATAGAAACAGGCAGTCATATTTACACTACGGATATTTATCAGCAAAGCGCTTTTAATGCTGCTCATCAAATTTTATCCATTTATTATTATGCCAAAGCACTTGAAGATATTACCGCGCCGCTGCGAACAAAGCCTTTCCATTTTGATGACAGCCAGTTACTCATTTACCAGGAAAAAAAACAAATAGAAACTTTCCGCTTCATTGACTGGGAGCATTTTTCTGCCGATGCCCTTACCCTTCCGCTCGATAAAATAGCAGCCAATTTGGTAAAAGAAAATCATTCCCCCCGTTTTTAGATGTCAGTTCGTTTACCTCTTTAATAGAGTAAGTGATCATGTATTTCAATGTGATGATTATAATGTAGAAATTAAGTCTCAATATTCCACCCATCTCCCCCTTTTCGCTTTAGGTGTCATTTGGCACAATTATTTATAATACTGTAATTATAAAATTTCTTTAATTACAAAATTACTTTATGAAAAAAAACTTATTCATTGCGCTTGTATTTTTAATGTCTTTTCAGGCAGCTACAGCTCAAACCCAAAAAGACTGGTATTTAATTGGTGGAAGTATTTCTGACTTGGGATTAAATTTTCAGGAAGGGAATACCGCCTTTAGTTTTAACCTGATGCCCCGGGTTGCCTGGTTTGTAAAAGATAATTTT
This sequence comes from Chitinophagaceae bacterium, assembly GCA_043789265.1. GTDB lineage: Bacteria > Bacteroidota > Bacteroidia > Chitinophagales > Chitinophagaceae > Ferruginibacter. The sequence continues at coordinate 41 of JAYWIB010000251.1, read as the reverse complement.
GCAGTAGGAGCCGAAGTGCGGGCCGGCATTAATACTTCAAA
>JAYWIB010000250.1:0-3486 GCA_043789265.1 Chitinophagaceae bacterium | reverse complement strand
AGTTAGGCCTTTTAACTGTGCTGCTGACGCACCGGACTTTTTTAACAACTGTGGCTGTGTTACTTCGCCTTCCGTCTTTAAAAGGTGCAGGTAACTCAATAACAATTCCAGTTGGCGGGGCGCCTTAGCCCAGGTATTCATCAGTTCGCTCAGGGCAGCTTCATTTTCATATACAGGATTCAGCAGTATAAAATTTTCCTTTTTGCTTTTATAGCGTTCGCTAAGCGACTCCCATACGATGCATACTTTTTTATCAATCAGTTTTTTTATTACGGGGTACACATGGGCAATGTCAAGCACCTGCTGCACCTCCGTTAAGTTGAGCTGGTTTTTTATCTGCAGTGCTTCTGCCACTACATATTCATCATTGCTTAAATCAGAAAAATCATCGCCGTAGCTTTCATCAAACAATAAGATGGTTTCGCTGCTCAGTTTAAAGTGAGCAGGCAATGCGGCTGCCATTGCTTCTCCTTCACTACACATATAATACGCTGCCATCCATTGCCAAAGCAATAATTGCTGCGGATATAAAATGGGTTCATCATCCAGTATATTTTCTATTTGTTTTGTTTCGTATGACGGCCTTACATTGCTTACAGATTTTACGATACCTGCATAGCGTTTGTTTTTACCAAACACTACCTGCACCCGGCAGCCCGCCTGCACCTTACTGGCAAAAACATCCGGCACACCATAAGTATATACTTTGGGCAATGCCAATGGCAAAATTATTTCAGCATAGTTTTCTGCCGCACTGCCTGTTGAAGAAAGCGTTTCTTCATCACTGCCATCAGTATCCGTAAAAAGTAAATTGTTGCTGTCATTCATACTTCATCATTTACAAGTATTGCCTGCTGCGGCTTTATCCAGCTTGCTTTGTATTCAATCAATTTTTTTTCCATCAGGTTAAAAACTTTTTCTTTTAAAAGCTGCACATCTTTTAATGTAAGCCCTTCCACACTGATGGCTTCCAAATAAATAACCCTTGCTTTGCCGGGTGTAAGTGAAAAAATGCTTTTATAATTTAACCGGTCGCAGTTGTCTAAAAATAACAGCGGCTTCAAAGCGGTTTGTGTTTCTATCGCAATCCTGAATGCACCGTCGTAAAATTCTTTCAGTGGTTTTTCGGTCATATTGAATGTGCCTTCCGGCGCTATCACCACAGATATTCCCTTGCGGAGAATGCTCTTTAACTGCATTACACTTCTTGCTCTTTTATCTGCATTGTGGCGGTCAACCAATACCACTGTTTGCCTGTAAAAAAAACCAAAGATGGGAATCGTTGCCATTTCGGCCTTGCCCAATATGCGTATATGCTGCCGGCGGATGGCTTTTAATAATATGGGTATGTCCATGTAGGAATTGTGATTGAACACAAATACAAAGGGGCGCTGTGCCTCATGCGGCGTCTCAAAATAATTGATGTGGCGGATGCCGCATAATGCCAGTTGCACATCCGTCCACCCACGGCACAATGTATATATAGTATTACCACCGGTTACTTTTCCCCTCATCGAACAGATAAGAGCTATTGGGAAGATCAGGAGCATACATGCCAGGAAAACTGCAAAAGCATATACCGTAAACAGCAAACGTAGGGGAAATAAAAGCGGTTTCATATTCAAAGCGAATATAAGCGATTGAGGAGGGCAGCCCGCCCGGGCTCACCCAATATTTTACCTGGATTTTGTGTACGGCAGCCAAAACCTGTACAACTAACCCGATCTTTGGCAAAAATCCTTTGTAAAAATTATCCATTTAAAATGAAATGCCCTACCTTCGCCTCCCGAAAAAATCGGGAATTTAAAACTCAGGTTATATGTTAGCAGTAGTAAAAATAGCTGGCCAGCAATTCAAAGTAAAAGCAGGCGACAGTTTGTATGTACCACACATTGATGGCAAAAGTGGAGACAATGTAGAATTTTCTGAAGTGTTGTTTACAGAAAATGACGGAAAAATTTTGCTTGGTACAGATGTAAAAGCCGTGGTGAAAGCGCAAATTGTTGCTGACCTGGTTCAGGGCGATAAAGTAATTGCTTTTAAAATGAAAAGGAGAAAAGGTTTTCGTAAAAAGCATGGTCACCGTACGCACTATACAAGAATACAGGTAACTGAAATTGCATAATTAATAAAGTGATGAATACATTGCTTTGAAACAGCACCTGTTTTATTTAAAAAAATTGTTGCTGCAATTCGTCATCAATCCATCATGTAATAAACGAAATAAAAGAATAAAAAATGGCACATAAAAAAGGTGAAGGCTCAGTAAAAAATGGCCGTGATTCACAAAGCAAAAGATTGGGTGTAAAAATTTATGGCGGGCAGTCTGTTATTGCAGGCAACATCATCGTTCGCCAGAGAGGTACAGTATATCATCCGGGAAAAAATGTTGGCCTTGGAAAAGACTTTACCATTTTTGCATTGACAGATGGAGTGGTGCAATTTAAAAAAGGCAGAGGCGATAAAAGTTTTATTTCTGTAGCAACTGTTTGATAAACAGCAAAAAATGAAAGTTTTTTTTGGCAGATTAAAAAATGTTTTTATTTTTAATTATTATTTACTAACCAATTAAATTTTAAAAAACATGGCAACTGCAAAAAAAGCTGCGAAAAAAGCTCCAGCTAAAAAAGCTCCGGCTAAAAAAGCTCCGGCTAAAAAAGCTGCTCCAGCTAAAAAAGCTCCGGCTAAAAAAGCTGCTCCAGCAAAAAAAGCCGCTAAGAAAAAGTAATTCTTTTTTAAGCGAAATTAATAAGACAATCCCGGCACATTGCCGGGATTTTCTTTTATACCTGAAAGGCAATGCCAGCAACGGTTTCAGCATTTTGGAAAAAAACAATTTCAATTGAATATACCTTCAAACTTTTATTACATTTGATGTATGGACAACGCACAAATTGCTGATGCATTTTCTCTTCTGTCGAAACTGATGGACATACATGGAGAAAACAGTTTTAAATCAAAATCGTATTCAGTGGCTGCATTTACCATTGACAAACTTCCGCAGCAATTAAGCGAAACAACACACGAAAAAATTTTCAGCATAAAGGGCATTGGAGAGTCAACAGGCAGAAAAGTGATAGAATTACTTACCACCGGAGAAATAAATAATTTAATTGAGCTGATAAATAAAACTCCTGAAGGTGTAATGGAGATGCTGAATATAAAAGGCATTGGTCCAAAAAAAATTGCTGTTATCTGGAAAGAGATGGAAATAGAAACAGTAGGTGAACTGCTGTATGCATGTAGAGAAAACCGTTTAAAATTATACAAAGGCTTTGGAGAAAAAACGCAGCAAAACGTAATTGAAACAATTGAATTTTATTTAAAAAGCCAGGGCAGTTTTTTATTTGCACAGGTGCATGCCATTGAAGCATCTTTAAAAAGTTTTTTTAAAAAAATATTTTTCCCTTTATCAGTAAATTTTACAGGTGCCTATGCAAGGCATGTTGAAACAATTGGAGAACTGGAACTTGCAATTGATGATTC
>JAYWIB010000249.1:0-3492 GCA_043789265.1 Chitinophagaceae bacterium | reverse complement strand
CAGGCATTTATTGTAGATGATTTGCCCAAGACAGATAAAATTTATACCGACTTAAAATTTTTTGAACAGCATTTTAAAGGGGTGATGCCGCTGGAAATAGTGCTGGACACAAAAAAGGCGAAGGGTATTTTGCGGCCCAATATTGACATTCATAAGATTGCTTTTTTCCAGGATTCTTTTTTGGCAAAGCAAAGCGTTATTGCAAAGCCCCTGTCAGTTATTGATGCCATCAAATTTTCGTACCAGGCCGTAAGTGAAGGCAGCGGCGATACCACGTATACACTGCCGCCTTTTGGCAATCCTTTTACCGACCTGCACCGCATATTAAGGGAGCTCAGCAGCCGCAAAGCTTTAAACGAACTAACGGCAAAAGATAGCGCCATGCTGAAACTTACCGGCTCATTTGTAGATACTACAGAACAATACCTGCGTATCAGCATGAGCATGGCTGATATCGGTACCAGCCGCCTGCTGCCGGTAATAGACAGCATAAAACAAAATGCCAACAGGATACTGAATGGTAAAGACAGCCTGCAAATTGAAGACACTTCCCAGGCAGACTATAACATAACGGTTACGGGCACCAGCTCCACTTTTTTAGAAGGCAGCCGCTTTATCATCAACGGATTAAAGGAAAGTATTTTATGGGCATTCCTGTTTATTACGCTATGCATGCTGTATCTTTTTAAATCTTTCCGGATATTGATTTGTTCTTTGATACCCAATCTTATTCCGCTGGTAATTACCGCCGGTATTATGGGCTGGGCAGGCGTGCCGCTAAAGCCCTCCACCGTGCTGGTGTTCAGCGTGGCGCTGGGTATTGCCATTGATATTACCATCCGGTTTTTAGTAAACTACAAACAGGAACTGCCGCTGCACAACTACAATGTGCCGGTAACTGTTACGGCCACCATCCGTCATACCGGCCTCAGCATCGTGTACACGTCACTGGTACTTACGGCGGGCTTTATTATTTTTTGTGCCAGCAGTTTTGGCGGTACCATTGCACTGGGCTGGCTTACATCAGTAACCTTGCTGGTGGCCACCATTACCAATCTGGTATTGCTGCCGGTACTGCTGCTGCTGGTTGGTGGTAAAAAGAATGGATGATGCAAAAAAAGATGCTGTATTTTTTTTAGCGCCAAAGACATTGATTTAATTATTGAAAATTACTTTAACAGAACAGCATTATCAAAATAAAGTAAGAAATTGCCCTATAATAAATAGAAAAATGACTGTAACCTAAATATACCAAGATATGCAGATACGTTTGAAGCAGAATGGGAAAAGAAAAAATTGGGGGGACAGTAAAATTTTTCAGGTTCATATTTTATATAACTAATCAATTGTTGTCTACGCACGCCGCACCACACAACAAATCATAATGCAAAATAAAAAATGGAGAAATTTAAAAATAAATACCGTACACAATCGCACCGAAAACCCAAGTGGGATTATTCGGCAGATGCTCATTATTTTTTAACCATTATTACCCAAAACAGGGAATGCAATTTGGGTGAAATTGTAAATACGGAATCTGTAGAGACACACGGCCGTGTGTCTACAATCCAAAATGGTATTATCCCATTTTGGAAAAATTGTTGAATACGAACGGTTTCAATCATTTGAAATTAGAAAGGAATTGATATTACACGATTTTATTTTAATGCCCAATCATTTACACACCATTGTGGAAATTTATAATGAAATCCGTGATGATACGGTACGTGATGATGCCACCGTAGACACACACGGCCGTGTGTGTCTACAAATACAACCCATTGAACCCGAATTATCATCAATAAAACGAAACCCACCCATTCGATTGCCCAAATCTATTTCATCATTTGTGGCAGGTTTTAAATCTGCGGTTAATTCCAAAATTGATAATTATATTGATGAACATTGTTTGACTATACCAAAATATAACCGAAACAATCATTTTTTTCAACCCAATTATCACGACCATATAATTAGAAATAATTCCGAATTTCAAATCATTTCAAATTATATTGCCAACAATCCTATGAATTGAAATAACGATAAGTTTTATTCAGCTTAACCTGCAGCATTATTTCAACACTTCCGAAAGTTTATTTTCAAGCTCCGATCCACGCAGGCCGGTGGCAATTATTTTTCCCTGTGGATCTACCAATACATTGTAAGGGATGGCATCAAAACCATAGATGGTGGCTGCCTCGCTGCCAAACTGTTTTAAATCGCTGATGTGTTTCCATGCAAGATTGTCTTCTTTAATAGCAGCCAGCCACGGTTCTTTTTTGCCATCGAGTGATACACCCAGTATGGTAAAATTTTTATCCTTAAACTTGTTGAAAGCCATTACCAAATTGGGGTTTTCTGCACGGCAGGGGCCGCACCAGCTTGCCCAAAAATCTACCAGCACATACTTTCCTTTTAAGCTGCTGAGTGCAAATAATTTTCCTTCTGTATCCGGCAGGTTTATATCTGGTGCTGCGTCACCCACCTTAGGCACGTTGACCGCAGCGGCCTGCTGTTGTTTGGATTGCTGTATGGATAAATTGTATTGCGCCACCAGTTCACTCACTGCCTGGTTTTTTGGAAAACGTTTGGTAAGACCGGCCACAATTTTTGCAACCTTTTCCGGCTCTGCATCCTGGCTGTAGCCCAATATAAAAAGCGCCGCAATAGGGTCGGTTGCTTTCTCCGCATTGTCAATGATAAATTTTTTGTAGCTGCTGAGTTTGTCTTGCATGTTTTGCTGCTTCAGGGCATACACACTGTCTTTTCCGGTGGTGCTGCTGTATTGCTCCAGTTGCTTAGATTGCTGCTCAAGCTCAGCCTGTTTATCTGTGGCGCTGGTAATAAAATTTTTTAATGCGGTATTGGCAGCAGAATTAAAAGAGATTGATTTAAAAGAAATGTTTTTTACATCTGCAGCAAAATCAATTTCTTCCTGATCATTTATAAATATAAAACCTGTATTGTCTTTCTCCAGCCGCAGGCGGTACAGGCCTTCTTCGGGCGCCACAGCGCCAATGCTGAATTGGCCATTTTTTAATTCGGCGGTATCAAGCACTTCGGGGTTGCGCTGGCTGAAAAATAATTGCTCCAGGATAACTTTTTGATCCGCTGCATTTTTTATAGATCCATTTACTGTAAACTTTCCTTTGCTGTGCTGATTGCTGCACGAAAATAAATTGCATGCTATCAGGAGTATTGCTATAATATTTTTCATCTAATTATAATTTAACGTTTTCTATAAGGCATTGCTTAAAAAATCGCCCTGCACTATTTTAATTTTTCTGAAAGTAATTTATTGGCAACCTGCATGTCGGCTTTTCCTTTACTAATTTTTTTTACCTCCCCTGCAAACAAACCAATCAACCCTTTTTTTCCACTTTTATATTCTTTTACTTTATCAGGCATTTTGGCAATTACTTCATCTACCCAGGCAGCTATTGAACTGCTGTCGCTTTCCTGTACCAGGTTCAGCGATGTGGCTATTGCCAT
>JAYWIB010000248.1:0-3503 GCA_043789265.1 Chitinophagaceae bacterium | reverse complement strand
GCATTAATATATCCACATCCTCATCTCCAAACAAAGCTTTCCCTTTTGTAATGTTGTTTGCAGACATTACATGGTGACCTTTTTTTTCTAATATCCTTTTAAGTAAACTTACAATTTCTGCTTCGTCGTCTATAATTAAAATATTTTTATCAGACATAGTTTTCATTTTAGATACTTCTCTTCAAAACTGCTTTAACATTAAAAAATTAAAAAAATTACCGTCCAAATATTCCATTCGCAACGCATTTGTTCATGAAAATTTAATGCCTGATTAAACAACAAAAAGTAATTATTTAATTATAAAAAAATTTCACAACACAATAGGTGTATTGTCAGCAACTTGTAAAAAAAATTTATTGGATTTAATAATCGGGCATACTTTTTCCTAATCTATTTTTGTGGAACGCTTTACTCTCATTGAGACTAAATAATAAAAATGCAGCTTAAACAAATTAAATCCGTAGAACGGCTTACCCTCATTACTCTTTCTGCTTTAATCATCGCCATTGCAATAGTAATTTACACTGTATACAACCTCCAATTTTACATTCAGCGTACCGATCATACCCAGCAGGTAATCAATCTTTCTGCCAGCACACATCAGGCGGTGCTTGCTACAGAAAGTAACATAAGGGCCTATGTAATTACCGGCGAAAAATATTTTTACGATGAGTTTAACTTGCAGAAATTGAAAACTGTAAGCTCCCTTTCTCAACTGCATCAACTGGTGCATGATAATCCGGAACAGCAGCAAAATGTAACAAAGCTGCGATCTAAAGTTGCACTTCGGTTTAGCGGTTTTGATACATCTGCCGTAATGGTAAGTGCAGGAGAAAATATTAACAATTTCGTTCCGCAACGGGTAAAAAGAAGCATTGCTTTGTCCAATGAAATAACCAGTTTACTGAACAGTATTGCTGATACTGAAAATGATCTGTTGAGCGCCCGGAAAACGAAGCTGGATAACAATATAAAATTTTTAAGTCCTTTGTTAGTATTTGTGTTTATCACAGGTGTGGTAATATCAGCAACGTTATTGTATGCCTTAAGATTGTTTACACGAGCCACCATCAAATATAATGAGCAGATAAGGCAATACCAGGATGATTTAAAACAGCAAATAAAAAACCTGAATGAAACCAACAGCGATTTGGAGCAGTTTGCCTATGTAGCTTCGCATGATTTGCAGGAGCCGCTGCGAAAGATTGTTTCGTTCAGTGAACTGCTGCAGGATACTGCTGCCGAAAGTTTAGGCGAGGAAGGCCAAATGTACCTGAACCGCATCAGCAGTTCGGCAAGGCGAATGAGAAATCTTATACAGGATTTGCTCAGCTACAGCCGTGCCGGCAGAGTAACCGGGGTGAGTGTAACTGTGGATATGAATAAAGTAATTGAAGAAGTGATGGATGATTTATCGTTGTCCATTTCTGAAAAAAATGCAGTGATTGAAAAGCAAAGTCTTCCGGCGGTGATAGGAAGTTTTGTGCCGCTTAAACTTGTTTTTCAAAACCTGGTAAGCAATGCATTGAAATTTTCCCGACCCGGCACAGCGCCTGTTGTTACTATAGCCTGGCAGGATGCGCCGCAGCACATCATGCATAATTATCTTGATTTAAATGCAAAAAAACATTTTTGCATAATAACGGTAAGCGACAACGGCATTGGCTTTAGCGAAGAATTCAGCAGTAAAATATTTATTATTTTTCAGCGCCTGCACACCCGGGATCAATATGACGGTACGGGTATCGGCCTGGCAATCTGTAAAAAAATTATTGAAAACCTGGGCGGAAAAATATTTGCAGCATCAGGGCAGGGAGAAGGAAGTGTTTTTACAATTATACTGGAGCTGGCATAAAAAAAACCTTAACAACTTTCTGAACGAAAATTGTTAAGGATAAATAACTTAAAGAGTAAATTTTACGACCTGAATTGTATGGTTTTTCAATGAAGTTACAATTGCGACAGTTGCATTTCTGTTTCAATGATATTTTTTTGTATCTTTTTTATAAAGCGGACAAATGATTCAGGCAGCGTATTCATTTCCTTTAATATTACATTGCACACATGCAGCATGTTTTTTTCTATTTGCCTGCTGCAGTCAATAATAAAATGCACGGGTTTGCGGTGCATGCATCTTTCAAACAGCGCAGTAGCAGGTAAAATATTATGGGTATGCTTCGAATGAAGTACAAGACCTGGCAGCAACTTTGCCAGCTCATCCGTTTGGCGCTCGGTTTCGTTGGCTTTGTTTTCAAAAAAGTATTTTAATGCAGCATTTGTGGTGGCGCCGGATGCAAGTTCATAAGCCATCATCCGTTCGTAACTTGCCTGCAAAAATTCGTTGACAGGCTTCATATTTACAATGCTCTTTTTCATAAATTGTGTTGGATTTAAAGTGTTATTTTCACTAAACTTTACTTTATTTTGGGCATTCATCTGTATTCGTAATTTGTTAATGAGCATACAGACAGTGTATAATGCGGCATAAATCAAAAAAATTGTGCCACTACCTTTTACAGCGGTGTAGCATAATTTTTATGGGAATATTCCTTAGTGCGTGGAATAAATTGCACGATAAAAAAATAATTCAATGATGAAAACAGATAAACAAATTGTTTTGATTGCAGATGATGATGTGGATGATAGGCTCCTGATTGAGAAGGCTTTTAGAAAAGGTATGCCACATGCACAATTTTTTTATGTAGAAAATGGGATGGAACTGATGAACTATCTGCAGCGCAAAGAAAGGTATCATGACGCTGTAATGTATCCTTTTCCAAACCTTATTATACTTGATTTAAATATGCCTAAAAAAGATGGCAGGGAGGCATTGAAAGAAATTAAATCCAGCAACGTCTTTGCCGGTATACCCGTAATAATATTTACCACTTCGCAGGCGCCAGACGATTTGGTGTTTAGTTACCAATCGGGCAGCAACAGTTATATAGTAAAGCCTTCATCATTTGAAGAGCTGATTAATATTGGCATTGAATTGGAGAAATATTGGTTTAAAACAGTGTTGTTACCTTCATATTTAATTAAGTAAAATGCCGCAGAATGTAATTTCAATTTTGTATGTAGATGATGATGCTGATGATTATTTTTTACTCCAGGCCAGTCTTAAAAAACTGGTAAGCAAAACCTATATTTTAGAGCGGGCAGAATCTTTTGAGGAAGCGCTGAATAAACTGCATCAGCCTTACGATATTTTTTTACTGGATTATAAATTAGGAAAAAATAACGGATTAAGCCTGTTAAAAAAGATACGTGACAAGCGAAAATTTGTGCCCGTAATCTTGCTTACAGGTATGGAAAATGCGGAACTGGATCAGCGGGCATTATATGAAGGCGCATCCGATTATCTTGTAAAGGGTTCCTTTACTCCCAATGACTTAGAAAGAGCCATCCGCTATGCCATCCGGGACAGTAAGGCGCTGGAAGCTATTGAAATTAATGCCCGCCGCTTCCGCAGTATTTTTGAACGCTCTGCCGACCCAATTGTA
>JAYWIB010000247.1:0-3508 GCA_043789265.1 Chitinophagaceae bacterium | reverse complement strand
GAGGATGCCAATGTTTGTCCATAACTGATATTGCTGGCCGTGGGTGCAGTGTTTATTATTGGGGTGGCTTTGTCTACTGTTACATTTACCGTGGTGGTTGCTGTATTGTAATTCGCATTGTCTGTTGGAGTAAACGTTACACCCTGGCTCGCTGTGCCTGCATTGGGTGCAGTACTCGGCGTGGTAAAGGCAAAACTGCCTGCAACTGATGCGCTGTTATTTGCATTGGTAGCCGAGCCGCCTGTTAAGTTAGAAGAAGCCAATGTTTGACCAAATGTAATATTGCCTGCAGATGGCGCAACTAATGTTGGTGTGGCTTTGCTTACACTGTTGCCACTCGCTGGTGTAGTAATATTTGCATTAGTGGCGCCAGTGCTTGATAAGAGTATACTTTGAGCATCGTATGTACCCGCTACGATTGCAGTAGCTTTTAAACGTATCCTTAGAGAACCGCCGGCGCTGCCACCCGACTGGGTAAATGTAGCCGTATTACCATAGCTGATTCCATCACTGGAAACTTCAAAATTGGAATTGGGAGCGGTGGCTGTAATATTATCGAAAAGGCTGCTTCCAGAAACAGCAAATGTTTGAAAAGCAGACGCAGCACCATAGTTAGCAGTAAAAACAGCTGTGGTAGCTGCTCCAGTTATTGTGGGTCTGCATAGGCTCAAACTATTAAAGTATACATTGAAGTCAGCCCCGTTGCCTGCATTAAAATTAAAAAATCTAATTTGTGCAGGAACCTGTCCATTCGTTGGGTTGAAAAAAGTCCTCGAATTAAAAGTAACGTTAGCTCCATCATTTTTGCGTGTAACTTTTATATTATAAGCTCCAGTGGCACTTCTTGTGATTGATATAGTTAATCCGCCTCTTGTAAAACCAAGTGCTGTACTTATATTAGTACCCCCCAGGTCATTCAATTCATAATTTGACTGGCCTCCTCTGAAATACATTTCCATTAAATTTTCGCCATTCGCATTTCTTAATGAAAATCCTACTGATCCTCCAGCTTGTATTGTACCATTATCCATTTCAAAACTTAAAGAATGACCCACTGCCATAGAAGTAGCAAATGGTCTTACTGCTTCAGCAAGATTACTATTTTGTGCGTATAAGGCCCAGGATCTGCTGCTAACATCAATGTTTTGATTGCCTACGGTACCTGCATCATTATTGGTGGAAGTAAAAGTAAAAAAACCTGCATTGCTATTATCAGGATTTGGACTTAACTGCCAGGCTCCAAAACCTGTAGCATTGTCATTTTGACCATTGGTTAAGTCACTCGAATAAAGAGCATTGCCGGCATTACTCGTTTGGAATGCCTGGCCATAACTCATCTGTTTAAAAAAAGTGATAACAATGACACAAATAAAAAGTAATAATTTTTTCATTACCGGTTTGTTTAAATTAAAAATATAGTTGTTGAGAGCAGAACATAAAGGGAAAACCTCAGGATGATTTTTCATATGCAGTTATTTTGGTTGAGCAATCTTAATTACAGTTCTAAAAAAAATTCAGCAAACATATTTTCTACAAAAAAGTTCAGCATCACCCTGATATAAAATAACCCGGGGCGGTATTCACTTACTTATCGTGTAAAAAATACACTTTGTATTTTAAAAAAAGTAGTTTGGATAAGGCCGTAATCGTTCGAAAAAATTATAGGAAAGGTGGCAAACAGGCTGCAAAATAAATAAACCTTTTTAAAAACCAAAAAAAATGTTAAGGAGGTATACTATAAGCTTTAGGATTTGTGCATGCAGAACAGTTGATTACCCTAAGTGAGTGGCAGTGCGGCTGGCTGGCGCCTTAATAAAATCTCCGGGAAACTTCTTTATATAGCGCCATAGAATACCTGCGAATTCAGGATAGGCACTCAAGTGTATACCGCGGCTTTTTACAGCCACTATAAAGGCAAGTGTAAAGCTCACGGCAAAGTTTAAAAAGCCAATGGCACCCACACCCGCAAGTGTATAAAATAATTCCCTGGCACTTACCATATGATCAAGCCCAAAAAAACCGATGGCAGTGTTAGCAGCGGAAATAGTTATGTGCCGTATGTCAAAAGGCAGTCCGAATGTTTTTCCAAAAAAACCCGCCATGCCGAGAAAAAAACCAAGAGAAATATTCCCTACCAGGGCACCCAGGTTATTTTCAATGTAGTGAACAATTTTGTAACGGCGTTTTTCGCTGAAGCGGTTTTTAAAAGAAGAAAGATTGCGCAGGCGCTCAGCAATTTTTCCATACACAACATAATTTTCTACAAAGCCGGCGATAATGCCGCTTGCGAATAAAAAGAACCCGGTAAAGCATGCATACAGCAATGCAAGACTGTGGAGAGGCTGCTGATCCACCAACAATTTGTGCGCTGCAGCCACCTGCTCCAGCGAACTTCCGCCCACTATTTTGGCACCGGTGATTATAAAAAATAACCACGCTAAAAAATAAGTGAGTGGAAATACCACCAGTAAATTGCCGGCGAAAGATGCAAGCTGAGTACGGCAAACTTTTGCAATGGTAATGGCGAGGTTTCTAAGGTCGGGCTGCTCGCCTGCTTTTTGTGCATCAAAAGAGCTGGCCACATTATTGGCAGTATAAGCCGGCTGCTTGGTAGCGAGTGTGGAGCCGGTATCCTGTATTAAAATAAATCCGAGTGAATAATTGGTGCTGTACAGGAAGCCCTGCCAGAATGGTGCAAGCGTCATCTTCCCAAGCAGATTTTTGATGATGCCAATAAAAGAAATAATTATCCCGCCACCGGCGGCGCTTCTAAACATGCGCCAAAATTCTTTACGGGTGGTGCTGATAAATTTTTCGCCGGTGCGGCCTCCATGCTCTGCAATCTGGTAAGCAAGGTAACTGGTATTTTCACTCAAAAATTCTTTGATGGAATTTTTAGTGTTTTCATTGTGCACTACGGTTTTAAAAAATTCTACAAACCGTTCCGTATTAAAAACATTATCAGTATCCAGTACATCCAGGATAATGAACAGCCGGTTTATCTGCTGCTGCAGGCGGGTGAGAATATATGTTTGAGAAAGACTGGTGCCATACATCAGCCGCTGCTCCCGTATCCAGTGGATACTCTGGTTGCAGTTGTGCAGCGATTCTGTAATATTGGCCAGCAAACTTCTTTTGTTTTCAATATTGCCCACCGGCATGCTGTGCAGGTATTCATTTACCAGCCTGTTCTGTTCCAGAAACGGATAAATGGCGTCTTCAAAATTTTCATAACGGTGCGTCATCTCTTTCTCCAGACCAAGATTGGTAATGCGGTAACTGAGCAACTGCAGCGCCTGGTTAAACTGCCTGAGTAATGCAGGCTCCGTTAAATTAATTTGTATTCCAAGTATTTCAAAAACCTGTTTCCATAATTCTTTGTCAATACCTTCTACCCAGATAAAATCTGTTTTGCAATAAAAGATTTTATCAATAACGTATAAAAAATTATCCGGCGCTTGTAACTCAGGAAGTATTTTATGTTTTAATTTACCTGTAAGTTCCTGCA
>JAYWIB010000246.1:0-3525 GCA_043789265.1 Chitinophagaceae bacterium | reverse complement strand
GCGCATATACCCACACCAGGCTCCTTTTATTTGTTGCAATCTTATCTTTTATCAATTTTTTTTGTGCATTATTCAGCACCCAGGTATTTATAAATATCACTACTTTATATTGATGAACATTTACTTTATCCAAATCAGCAATATTGATGACATCGTGCAGGGCGCCGGTTTTAAAAATAGCAGGTGGTATCCAGTTATTTGCCCAATGGGCCATATAGCTTTTATCCTTGCTGCTGCCGGTGTAATAAAATGATTTGGTATCGTGCACGAGTAACACATCCGCATCGCTGGTAAATGTTTGGGTTAATGATTGTTCAAATAAATCCTTCAGCTTTTTTATCTCCTTAATCAGGGATGGTTCATCCCACCAACCATAGCTGCCGTGATCGCTTAAACGCTTGCCACCATTAAAACCGGATGGGCCAAAATCATAAAACCAAAAACCGGTGCCATGCGTAAAAGAATACATCATATTGCGCCGCACAGTAGCAATGCTTTTTGCAAGGCTGGTTTTAAAACCCGTATCTTTTAATGCCAATAAGGGTGTTTGCTGATCCATTTCATCGAGCCAAAGTTTACTATGCAGCAACGCCGAATTTATCAATCCCCTGGAGCGGTAGGCATCCCCCGTTTCGGCGGCATCGGGATAGTAAGCAGCCGGGGCACTTAAAAAATCAATAGCGGGTGAGTGCAATAATTTTTCAACCGCTAAATGCCCCCCGGTTGCTTCTCTGCCAAACACAGAATAGAAGTATCCATAAAATGCGCCGGTTATTATCGGTCTTGGCCAATGGCTTTTTATAATTTTGCAAAAAAATAAAATATTATCTGCAACGCAGGTGTTAAGTGCCTCGTAATAGTCAATTGTTTTTTGCTCATATACTGGATTACGGAATATGCCTCCCATAGTAGTTTTTCTTTCCGTTAAAGTTGGAAAAGAAACCGTTTGAAAATTTATTGCTGCATTGTTCCAAGCTGCCCGCAATTTTTTATCTGAACCATATTTTTGCTGTAGCCAATACCTGAAATAAATGAGCATAGCCTGGCTTATGTCGGGTTCATTTTCTATAAAACCCCACTGGTGCCATTCACCATACACACCGCCCGCTACCTGTATGCCGGCAATGGCTTTTGACTCTGGTATGGTTTGCAACTTTTGCAGAAAAAGATGCAACTTTTCCCCCGCTTCGCTTTGCCATTTTAGCGATGCCAGGCTGGTACGCACCGGTGTTTCCTCATCGTCTTCAATAATTCTTTGCAAGCCAAAATTAATATCAGGTTTTGCAGTTGTATCTGCATACAGCGTATTCTCTTCCGGGTGCAGGCGCTGCCACCATTTAGGGGAGTTTACATGAAACCGTAAAAAAATTGCAGCATCGGGGCAAGCATTTAAAACACCTTTTAATTGCATTTGTGCGGTATCAATATTAATGCTTCCATCTTCCATCCATACATGATCGAAAAACAAATCAACCTGTATTAATTTAAAACCGTTTTTATAAAATTGCTGCATATTATAGTTAGGCAATTCTTCCCAGCTCCACCTGCCGCCTGGCACGTCTGTTAAGGCATACATTAAAGGATATTGTGGTCGGCCGTTGAGCATAATAACGGGCCTTCCGTTGTAAACCTTTATAAATGCGGATATCGGGGCTGTGGCAGATTGTGCCTTCAAACAAAATGACGAACAAATAAAAGCAGCCAACAGCATAAAAATTTTCATTTCAATAATTATTATGTGAAAAATAAAAAAGTTAAACCATCAAAGCCTTTTAAACGACTATCTTTTCAAAATCTGGAAAGCGTCAAAATACTAAACTCTTTTACGCTAGCGGATAATTAAATGGTTGGTATTTTCTATGTAAAATTTTGCATCTTTTAAAGCTGTAATTTTTTTGCCATGCACCCTCAAATTTTCTATAGTAATGTTACTTACATTTTTATTTTTGTCAAAGCCATAAAAAACAGAATATGGAAACAAACCATCCAGGACAGAAATATTGCGAAAAATAACATTGCTTATTTTACCCCTGTAAGAGGCATGATAAGCTTTTTTTTCTTCCGGCACCTTCATTACACCATCCCATGCACCATTTAGGTATAACCGCTTTCTTTCTGCTTCTTCTTTTGGGCCATCATCAGAATATTGCGAACGAAAAATGGACAGGTCAAATAATTTCTGATCAGCATCTTCAATGCGCATGTTTTCAAAAATAATATTGCTAACGGTTGATGTACCTGCATTGTGTATGCTCATTGCTGCCCCTCCTTCTACACGGATAATATCGCAATTATTAAACCTGATATTTTTTACATCTACACCATTCAGTTCAAAGCCTATCTCCAGCGCATTGCCCCAAAGTGCATTCCACAGCACACAGTTTTCTACCAGTACCCCATCTACATCCTGCACACCAGGGCCCTTTGGCAGGTAGGCTTTTATCACTACACAATCATCTTTAACCTTAATAAAACAATTTTTTATAACAAGCCCTTTGCAATGCACCACATCAATTCCATCATCACTTGGCTGGTCGCTTATAATTTTAATATCGTTGATTATTACTTTTCTGCAGTTGATGGGCACTACCTGCCAACTGGTGCTGTTGTGCAATGTGATGCCATCTATGCTTACGTTTTCACAATTGGTGAGTTCAATAAAACGCTGATATTTTGTATTAGATGACTTTGACAATTCATCCAACGCCCCTGCTTTAATAAGGGAATCATTAAAACGTTTGTTCCAGGTGCCATCCAATACGCCACGGCCCACAATTTTAATATTCCCCGCATCTTTGGCAGTGATAGCGCCTATTACCACAGCACCAGCTTCTATATAAATTGTTTGATTGCTTTTCATTTGTATTAAGCCGGCATTATGAATTTTTCCACCTTCAAAGAAAATAACATTTGCATCATTTTTTGACGGCTTATTTTTTTCGGGCGCATTGGCAAAAAGGAATAAGGGCATTTTAATGCTGCCGTTTAATTCGATGCTTAATTGTGCCGGTTTTAATAAACGGATGGTAATAGTGCTGTCTTTAAATTTAGGCTTTATACCTGCAGACAATGGCCTCACATCTACCCACTTTATATCCCGGTTTGCCTTAATGGTTATCTCTACCGGGCTGTTCATATCAAAGCTGCAATATGCTGCTTGTGCTGGTGATGCATACACAAAAGCTGGCTGGCCATTTATTTTTACTTCATAATCCGGAGATGCAGCCAGGCCGGCAGGCATTGGATAAATGATTGGCTGGGCATGGCTTACTTCGGCATATAACAAAATAATGGCTACAATAATTAAATGGGAAAGAATATTTTTTAGTTGTGACATCATTAGTTTTTTTAAATATTTATCTCTATGTATTTTTTCAATGTATGTGCATGATGTATTGCATGGCTTTTAATTTTATATATGTAAGTGTTGATTTCGTTACATCGCTTTTGGAAAAACCGTTATTCTTAATTTGCTGCAACCGTAAGGTACCAGGGTGATAGTTTCAGTTTTTTTGCTTAGGCCAT
>JAYWIB010000245.1:0-3532 GCA_043789265.1 Chitinophagaceae bacterium | reverse complement strand
ATCAAAATGCTGGCGATAGCTAAGCCATACCAGCAGCGAGCCAAACATAGCGCCCAGCATTTGCGCTGCAATGTACAGCGGCACTTTGCACCAGTCGCCGTTTTTTACAGCGAGGCCAATAGTAACAGCAGGATTTAAATGTGCACCACTGGATGCAGCACTGGCATATACACCCACAAATACAGCCATAGCCCAGCCCAATGTAATCACTATCCAGCCGCTGTTGTGTCCTTTGGTTTTGCTGAGTACCACATTGGCCACCACTCCATTGCCAAGCAATAATAAAATAGATGTACCAACAAATTCAGAAACGAATGGAGACATAATAGGTAAGTTTAAAAGTGCAAAGTTTAATATTTTAAGTTAAGCAGGTGCATTCATAGAGGGCTATCGCCAGTTAAATATTTTTTTGCCAGTTTATTAAAAACTGCACACTGCTGCATCGCCCAGGCTTCATCTTTCTGCATCTCTTTAGCCATCATGTAAGCCACAGCAGGCGCTGCTTCCATGGCGGCTCCTGCATCAAGGAATAACAATCTTATTCTTCTTGCCAAAACATCTTCCAGCATAATGACCATTTCATTTTGCAGTATCCATTTCACTTCTGCTTTAGTATAAGAATAACCGGGATGAATTTTTTCTGCTAAGGATGTATCAGCATCCATCATTTTTTTTATTGCTGCAGCATCCGATCCGTAAATGGATAAATGAGATGTTTCATTGTTATTGATCCATCCGTGCATACGTAAGTTTTTTGTTTTACAAACAGATTTTTTTAGTGCCGCTTCGGTTATTGCCTTGTCCACTGCATGTTCGGCCATGCTTCTGTAAGTTGTCCATTTGCCGCCGGTAACATGTATCAATCCCGAAGGAAGTACAGCAATGTGATGGTCTCTCGGCATTACCGCCGTTTTCTTTTTATCGCCTGCTTTAGCCAGTGGCCGCAGGCCTGCAAACACACTCAGCACATTGCTGCGGCTGATGACCGAAGATGCATAGCGGTTGAAATGATTGATAACAAAATCAATTTCTTCTTCCAGTGCTTTGGGTTCAGTGGAAATTTTGTCAACAGGCGTATCTGTGGTGCCGAGCAAAAGTTTATTGTGCCAGGGAATAGCAAACAGCACACGGCCATCGTCTGTTTTTGGTATCATCAGGGCTGCAATGCCTTTGAAAAACTTCTTGTCAACTACTAAATGTATTCCCTGAGACGGTGCAATGGTTTCTACTTTGTATCCCTCTGCCAGTTGCAGCAACTCATCTGCAAACACACCCGTTGCATTGATAATGGCTGCTCCTTTTATTTCAAATACTTCATTATTGATTTCATCGGTTGCAATCACAGCTTTTATTTTTCCCTCCTCTTTTATAAAACCATTTACAGCAAAATAATTTATCACTGCTGCACCCTGCTCAGTGGCTGTTTGTGCCAGATTAATAGCCAACCTGCTGTCATCAAACTGGCCATCAAAATACAAAACGCCACCACTTAATTTTTCATCAGCCAAATCTGGCAGGTTTTTAAGCGTACCCTTTTTTGACAGTAATTTTGTGTCACCCAAACTTAATTTTCCAGAAAGCCATTCGTACAGCCACAATCCAAAACCATAATAAATTTTTTGCCACCGTGTATAAAACGGAACAACAAAAGCAAGCTTGTGACAAACATGCGGCGCATTATTCAGCAGCCGCCCACGTTCCTGCAATGCCTCCTTTACCAGCCTTATGTTTCCCTGTGCCAGGTACCTTACACCACCATGCACCAGTTTTGTGGCCCGGCTTGATGTGCCTTTTGCAAAATCATATTTTTCCAGCAGCAAAGTTTTGTATCCACGGCTTGCTGCATCTACTGCACAGCCAAGGCCGGTAGCGCCGCCACCAATGATGATGATATCCCATTGGGTTGTGCTGCGGAGTTGTTGTATGGAGTCATTTCTTTTCACGGCAGCATATTTACAGAGAAGAGCAGAGGTAATATTTTTTTTTCACGCAGAGGAGCAGAGAGCGCTGAGGCATACATTTTTTTACACGCAGAGAGTGTGAGATATACAAACTTTTTTTGCACGCAGAGGAGCAGAGGGGGCTGAGGCAACAATTTGTTTTTGTGTTTCATTTTAATGGCTAATCAAAATTTGTTTTACGTAAAATATGCCGAAATAATCCCCCTCTGCGTCCTCTGCTCCTCTGCGTGCCACCCTCCTCTCCGCCACTTCTTTCAATAATTTATTGCACCCCTCACCGCCCTCGCCCACCCTTTCTTCAATTCCTCTCTTTCTGCTACTTCCATTGAAGGAGAAAAAGTTTTTGCTATCTGCCACTGCTGCTGCAGTTCATCTATGCTTTTCCAAAAACCAACAGCAAGGCCTGCAAGATAGGCAGCCCCCAATGCAGTAGTTTCTGTAACCACAGGCCGCAGCACTTTTGTATCCATCATGTCGCTTTGAAACTGCATCAATAAATCATTTGCTGTGGCGCCGCCATCTACACGCAATTCTTTTATTGAAATGCCGGCATCATTTTCCATTGCCTTCAGCACATCCATTGTTTGATAAGCAATGCTTTCTATGGCAGCCCTTGCAATATGTGCAGCAGTACTTCCCCTGGTAAGTCCGCTGATGATTCCCCTCACATCCTGTTTCCAGTGCGGAGCACCCAGCCCCACAAATGCAGGAATAAGGTACACCCCACCGTTAGTATCCACCTGTTTGGCCAATGCTTCCACCTCAGCGCTGCTGCGGATGATGCCGAGCCCGTCACGCAGCCATTGTATAACAGCTCCTGCAATAAACACGCTGCCTTCCAGTGCATATTGTGTGATGCCGTTAACTTTCCAGGCAATGGTGGTCAATAAATTATTATGGGAGAGAACAGGTTTATCGCCGGTGTTCATCAGCATAAAGCAACCGGTGCCACAGGTATTTTTCACCATGCCTGGCTCTGTACACAACTGGCCAAACAATGCAGCCTGCTGATCGCCTGCAATGCCTGCAATGGGAATTTTTGCATTGCTGAAATTGCCTGATGTATATCCATAAATTTCGCTGCTGCTTTTAATGGCGGGCAGCATATTACCCGGCACACCCAATATATCCTGCAGTTGGCCATCCCATTGCTGTGTATGAATATTGCAGAGCATGGTACGGCTGGCATTGCTTACATCGGTGGCATGTACGGCACCGTTAGTAAGGTTCCATATAAGCCATGAATCAATGGTACCGAAACACAATTGCCCCTGTTCAGCTTTTTGCCTGGCACCTTCCACATTGTCCAGTATCCATCTAATTTTGGTACCGCTGAAATATGCATCAATCACCAGCCCGGTGCTTTGGCGGATCACATTTTCCACTTCCCTTTTTTTCAGTTCATCACAAAAGGCGGCGGTGCGCCTGTCCTGCCATACAATGGCGTTGTAAATTGGTTTGCCTGTATTGCGTTCCCACACCACGGTTGTCTCCCGCTGATTGGTAATGCCGATGGCAGCAATATCATTTGGTGTAAGTGAAGCCTTGCTGATGGCTTCGGCAGCCACACC
>JAYWIB010000244.1:0-3536 GCA_043789265.1 Chitinophagaceae bacterium | reverse complement strand
AATCCCACTCCCATTTACTAATGTTGCCAGGACCTTGCATATAAGAACTGTCAATGAATAAAACATTTGTATTAACGCAGTTACCCGTACGTGCCGGTGCAAACAAAGCTGTGGGTCCATTCACTTTAATAAAAGCAATTTTTTCCATGGTGTCCCTGCAGTTGACAGCGTTTACTGCTATTAGCCGCACATCGTATACACCGGCCTTATCATACACATGTGATATGGTATCCTGTTTAGATGCCACAATATTTCCATCACCAAAATTCCAGATAAACCTTGTTATAGAATCGGCCTGCTGTATGCCTGTAAACAAGGTGGATGTTCCTTTGCACAACTCCGTATCCGCAGCCATAAAATCTGCAGCCGCTTTCGCAATGATTACTTTTTTTGTTATTTGATCTTCGCAGCCGGTACGGTTATTAGATACCGTTAGTATTACCAGGTACGTACCACTGCCTGCATAGGTGTGCACAGGACTGTACTCTGTGGAAAAACTACCATCACCAAAATCCCATAGCCATTGATCGGCTCCTTTGGAGCTGTTGGTAAATTTCCGTACAAGGGGATTGCCGCATTGTGTAATAACAGTAAAACCAGCAACAGCCGGTTTAATATAAATGTATTTTTTTTGAGTGACGGTATCGGTACAGCCACCATTTTTTGCCACAAGGGTGATGTCAATAAAACCTGTATCTCTGAATGTGTGTGCAGGATTTTGTTCCTGTGAATTTTCGCCTTTGCCAAAATCCCAGTCCCATCCGGTGACGGTGCCGGTGCTTTTATCGGTAAAAATTATTTCCTGTTTTGCACAGGCATCTCTTATCAATGCTTCAAATGCCGCAGTGGGTTTTGTACTTATCCGGATGGCATTGGGTACAACAAGGGTATCGCTGCATCCTGCAGCAGTATTGGTTTGCAGCCTTACATCATAATTCCCATCAGCAGTGTATACATGTACAGGCAGCGGGCTTGCAGAGTTAAAGCCATCGCCAAAATCCCAATGATAACTGATGATGCTGTCACCGGGATTTATGCTGGTAATAATTTTTTTTGTAAAAGGGGCACAACTGCTGTCGGGCAAATTGGCAATAAAAATATTTTGCTTGCCAGCCCTGATATATCCTTGTTTTTCAACAGAATCCATACAACCCTTGTTATTTTTTACCAGCAATTTTATTGTAAAGAATCCGGTATCGTTGTAAGTATGTATGGGCTGTGCCAAATCATCCATACTGCTGTCGCCGAAGCTCCATGCATAAGTATTGCCGGCTGCCGGCGCAGTGATAAAGTCAACATCAAAAGGTACTTTGCAGGAGAATGTTTTTGCTGCAGAAAATGCTGCAGATACCGGCGATTGCACATTAATTATTTTTTCTGTTATAGCAGTGCATCCCAATCCATTATCAGCCAGCAGTGTAGCCGTGTAGGTGCCACCGGCAGCATATGTATGCTGAGGTTTTGCTAAGGCGGAACTGCTTCCATCGCCAAAATTCCAGCGATAGCTGAATGTACCATTTCCGGTAACAGTACTTTCAAATAAAATGACGGATGGTTTACATGCTTCAGGTATCACGGTGTTAAACGCCGCTTTTATTCCATTAATTTTAACTGCAGCAGTTACTCTTTTATTGGCTGCACATCCCTTGCTGTCTGTTACCTTAAGGCTTACATTGTATTCACCAATCCTGTTGTATGTGTATGAAGGATTTGTTTGGTCAATCAGTACGCCGTCGCCTGTATCCCATTGCCAGCGTGCAATGTTTCCATTTGCAGCAGTGCTTTTATCTGTAAATAATACTGACAATGTATTACATCCTGTAGTGGCAGATACAATAAAATCCACCACCGGTGCTGCATATACCTTGATGTAATTTGTTTTAATTACGGAATCTTTTTTTGTGCCGGTTTCCACCATCAGCTTAACAGTGTATATGCCGGGCAAAAAATAAGTAACCGACGGATGCTGCTGGTAAGAGACGGTGCCATTGCCTAAATCCCATTTCCATTGAGCTGGGTTGCCTGCAGACAGATCTGTAAACTGCACTAAAATGGGTGCACATCCCTCGGTAAGTGAAGAGTTAAAATTTGCAGACTGGGCATATAAACAATGCCCTGCTACCTGCAGCAAAAGCAGGATAAGAATAAATTTAAGCCTGATATGATGTATTGCCCTTTTCATTGTGGATGAAATCTTTTTAAAGATTATCATTCCGATTTTATCATTTAAAGAGGTGTATAAATTATTTGAAGCGCTTTAAAAGCAGCAGGAGCGAAACAGTGTGCATGTAATCCAGATGATGTAAAACCGGGTGCTGACGGGGTGCAATCATCATAAGCATGAAGTATTGCAGAACAATGGAACATTGCTTCCATAAAATAGGAATTGGTTTTAGATTGTTTGGATTTAAACCGTTTATTTCCAGCGCATCGGGCATTTTTCAGAAACAAACAGCATTGCTGCATACTCAACGAATATTAGAAAGCTTTATTATAAAAACATACATCAGCGGCACATCTTATTACAGTTTTCCAAACCAATATTTTTTTCAATAATGCAGGGTGTATCAATTTTTAATTATTCATCCATATTCATTAAACCACTTGTTTATATAAGATTTTAACCCAATTCCCCTATTTTTGCCCACCAAAATTTAGATATATTTTATGGATAAATTGTTTTACGTAGTTCCTGCAATGGGCATAGTTGGCCTCTTGTACACAATGGTAAAGTTTGCATGGGTATCCAAACAGGATGCAGGCAACGAACGCATGAAAGAAATCAGCACTTACATTGCCGAAGGTGCCATGGCTTTTTTAAAAGCCGAATATAAAATTCTAACTTACTTTGTATTGATCGGCGCTTTGCTGCTCGGTATAATGGGGTATAGCAATGCCAACAGTCACTGGAGTATTGCGCTGGCCTTTGTACTGGGTGCTTTTTTTAGTGCGCTAGCTGGTTTTATAGGGATGAAAGTGGCTACTAAAGCCAATGTACGTACGGCACATGCAGCCAGAACAAGCCTTAGCAAAGCATTGACGGTATCGTTTACTGGTGGCAGTGTAATGGGGCTGGGTGTGGCTGGCCTTGCAGTGCTGGGGCTGGGTAGCCTGTTCATAATTTTAAAAATGATTTTTGCCCCCGATTCAATGGTTGATAGTGTGGAAATGGAACGGACAATAGAAATATTAACCGGTTTTTCCCTGGGTGCAGAATCCATTGCTTTGTTTGCAAGAGTAGGCGGTGGTATTTATACAAAGGCAGCCGATGTGGGTGCCGACCTGGTAGGTAAAGTAGAAGCAGGTATTCCGGAAGATGACCCACGCAATCCTGCTACCATAGCAGATAATGTAGGCGACAATGTAGGTGATGTGGCAGGTATGGGCGCTGATTTGTTTGGATCTTATGTGGCTACGGTTCTGGCTACAATGGTGCTTGGCCGGGAAACCACTGCTGACGATGCTTTCGGCGGCATGAGCCCTATACTTTTACCCATGCTGATTGCTTCAATGGGTATTATTTTTTCCATCATAGG
>JAYWIB010000243.1:0-3541 GCA_043789265.1 Chitinophagaceae bacterium | reverse complement strand
GGTTAGCGGCTCCTTTCAGCACAATTTTTCCAGCCCCCTGGATGTCCACATTACTGGTAACATCTCCCTGCACGGTAACTGTAGCTCCGGATTGGATGGTAAAGGTAGCCTGGTCAATGGTAAGCTGGGCAGATGCCACACCGGTAAAGGCAGTTCCGGCAGCAAGTAGCAGTAAATGTAATTTTCTACGCTTCATGTAGCAAAGTTTATAAATAAATAAAAGTGGTTTTAATTAGCAGCAATAAAAATACAGATTGTGCAAATATCAGCAAAAACTAATTTAGCAAACGGGTACACAGAATTAGTAAGTGGTTTTAAAAAATATGATATAAGGATGCGATCGTATAAATTAACGTGGTGAAGATAGAAAAAGTATTTTAATTATAAATACCCCTTTAGGGTGATTTTTGAAAAAAAAATTTCACATTGACTGATAGAAAATCTGATTTCATTTATCTTTCAATTTAACCGAGATTTGCAACTCATAAATTTTTACAATGCCGATAGAAATAAAAGTGCCGACCGTAGGTGAAAGTATTACAGAAGTAACGCTGATAAAGTGGATAAAAAAAGAAGGAGAATGGGTGGAAAGAGACGAGGTAATAGCAGAACTGGAAAGTGAAAAAGCCACCTTTGAAATAAATGCAGAACAGGCAGGCATACTCCACACCAGGGCCAATGAGGGTGATACCATCAAGATAGGCGACATTGCCTGCAGCATTGATACGGAAGCCTCACGCCCACAGGAAACAGCAGCCGCTCCGGAAGCAGATACTCCAAAAACAGAAGTGATAAAGGAAGAAAAAAAATTACCTGCTGCAGAACAAGCGAAAGCAGCCGCACCTGCCAGCACTTCATCAGCCGACATAAAAGCCACACCTGTAGCTTCTGCAATGATAGCAGATAAAAAAGTAGACCCTGCCACCGTTACGCCCAGCGGCAGCAATGGCCGGATATTTAAACAGGATGTACTGAATGCCCTCAACCAGCCCGGAAGAAAACCCGGCATAGAAATGTTTGGCAGAAATACAAGACCCGAAAAAATGAGTAACCTGCGCAAAACAATCAGCCGCAGGCTGGTGGAAGCCAAAAATACCACGGCCATGCTTACCACTTTTAATGAAGTGGATATGAGCGCCATTATGGATACCCGGGCAAAAAATAAGGACAAGTTTAAAGAAGTGCATGGTGTAAACCTGGGCTTTATGAGTTTTTTTACCAAGGCCTGCTGCTTTGCACTGCAGGAATGGCCTGCAGTAAACGCCCTGGTGGATGGCGAAAATATTGTATACCACGATTATTGCGATATTTCAATTGCGGTATCTGCACCCAAAGGGCTGGTGGTGCCGGTGATAAGAAATGCAGAAAGCCTGGGCATGGCCGATATAGAAAAGAAAGTGGTGGAGCTGGCCGGTAAAGCAAAAGACAATAAACTAACCATTGATGAAATGAGCGGCGGCACTTTTACCATTACCAATGGGGGTGTGTTTGGTTCGCTGATGAGTACGCCTATTATCAATATTCCGCAGAGTGCCATTTTGGGTATGCATAAAATACAGGAACGCCCTGTGGCAGTAAACGGACAGGTAGTTATTAAGCCCATGATGTATGTGGCGCTTAGTTATGATCACCGCATCATTGATGGCAGGGAGTCAGTGAGTTTTTTAGTAAGGGTAAAAGAGCTGCTGGAAAATCCATCGCTGCTGCTCTTTGGAAAAGACCCTGTAAAAAGCCTGCTGGAACTGTAAAATATTTTATTCAATCATTGAATGGCTGGAATTTTTCCGGCCATTATTTTTATTGCCATGAGCCGGTTTCATTCTTACATAAACTCTGCTGTAAAAATTATTAAATCCTATAAAGGAGATATACCCTTTGCTTTTTTTTTGAAAAAATTTTTTGCTGCTGAAAAAAAATATGGATCCAAAGACCGCAGGCAGATAGGTTCCTTGTGCTACATGTACTTCAGGCTGGGGCATGCTTTTCCTGCTGCTCTTATGCCCGAAAAAATAATTACTGCTGTTTTTCTTTGCAGCGATCAGCATTCTCCGTTATTAGATACCATGCAGCCGGAATGGAATAAAAACATGCAGCTTCCGCTGAAAGAAAAATTACTTATCCTTAAAAATGATTTTACGCTGCAGCAAATATTTCCTTTTGCAAATGAATTGAGTGAAGGCGTGGATGCTGAACAGTATGCTGCCTCGTTTTTAATACAGCCTGATTTGTTTTTAAGAATGAGGCCAGGCTATAAAAATAGTGTGATTGAAAAATTAGAGACAACAGCATGGACGTACAGCCTGCCTGCCCCTGACTGTATACAACTGCCTGCCGGCACTAAAGCAGACAGCATTTTTTTGCCGGATAGAGAAGCCGTGGTGCAGGATTACAATTCGCAAAAAGTATTGGATTATTTAAAAGCACACAAAGATTTTTTTAAAAAATTACAGCGTATTTCTGTATGGGACTGCTGTGCTGCCAGCGGAGGAAAATCAATTTTATTCAATGATATCATTGATGTGGCATTTGACCTTACAGTTTCAGATATACGGCAAAGTATTATTGACAACCTTCACCAACGCTTTGCAACGGCAGGTATAAAAAATTATACAGCTTTTACCGCCAATTTGTATGATGATAAACGTAAGCAAAAAGAAGACAAATACGATGTAATTATTTGCGATGCACCCTGTACCGGAAGCGGCACCTGGAGCCGGACGCCTGAGCAGCTTTGTTTTTTTAAAGCAGCAGCCATTAATGAATACAGCAGCAGGCAAAAAATGATTGTGTCATCCTTAATTCCACAGTTAAATAAAGGAGGCTTGTTGTTTTACATTACCTGTTCTGTTTTTAAAAAAGAGAATGAAAGTGTGGTTGAATTTATTATGCAAACGCATGGACTGCTATTGCTGGAAACCACTTTTTTAACGGGCTATGATAAAAAAGCCGACAGTATGTTTACGGCTGTTTTTACAACGACTGCTGATGCGGATTGATTAAAAATACAACCAGTGAAATTTTACTGCACTGTCTTTTTTAAACTCTAATGCAGGCGCAGGCATTTTAAGCATATTCGGCAGCGCAAGCAATGTTTGAGGATGAACGGTGTTGAGATTAAATCTTTTTAAATCTGCATCTGCAGATAAATAAAACTGCCTTTGTCTTTTATATGAAGGAATAATTTTATTGCCCATTGCTGAAGGGTTCGTTCTTGCCCCAATCATTCCTTCGGCGCCATAGCCCACAGAAATATTCAGCCATGCCGGAAAAGAAGTATTGCTCTTCATAAAAGATGAAGGATTAACAGAAAGCCAGTATGCCTGGCCGTTATAATCCTTTATCCACCGCTGCCATTTATTTGCGCCTAAGTCAGATGGATTGTATGCGGAGTAAATAGTTTTATGAAAAGAAAACTTTAAGCGAACCCGTTGTTCGCCCCAGGCCAGTTGCTGTGCTGTAAATAAGGCGCTGCCTGTAATATTGGCAATCATATCGCCTTTAGAAAATCCCCATTTGGTGGAAAAGCCATCAAAAATTTCCA
>JAYWIB010000242.1:0-12832 GCA_043789265.1 Chitinophagaceae bacterium | reverse complement strand
AAACTGGCGGTGCTTGCGTTGGGAATCAAATAAATACTGTCTGCCGAATATACACCTGCAGGCAATTGTTTGGTTTGATAAGCAGGATTACCACCAATGGCTTTAAATTTTACTGGTGTGCCATCTGGCCCTGCGCCGGGATTGCCATACACATAAAAATATGTTTCAATCAAATTATTTGCCAATGCAAAATTGCCATAAGTAGTGAGTGAACCTGTATGTTTGATGGTGCCGCTTGCAGCAGTTCCTGTAGTGCCACCATTGCCTTTATCAGTCCATTGTGTGCCGTTCCATAGCGCCACTTTTAAATTTGCCAATGCAGGAAACTGTTGATAGGGATTTGCGCCAAAACCAAATGTGAGCGCTGGGGTACTGGTGCCTGAAAGTCTTTGCACTTTCCAGTAGCCTGCTTTGCTGATGTTGGATAATGTAGCAGCTTTGCTGCTGGTGCTTAACCCATCGCTTGTGGGGTTTTGAAATTTATATTCTGCTTTGAAAATACTGGTGGCACCAGTTGGCGCTGTCATAGCAACTGAATTATAAGAAGCCGGCCCGCCTGTGGGGAATATAAAATCATCATCGCCAATTTTTGTAACTGCACCCACCACATGGCTGCTTAGTGAAGCTCCTGTTTGAGTGGCATCGTTTAAAAAGATAACCGGGTTGGCAGCACTGCTGATAATATTACCGCCACTAAAAGTAAGGCTGGTACTTACTGTAACAGAATCATTTAATGTAAGGGTTGCACCCCCTGTTTTTTGCATTTCCAACCGAGGGAAAATAAGGGGCTGTGTGCCTGTTTGTTCAATAATGCCATAGGTATTGCCGCCAAACTTTACAAAATTGGTAAATGAAATACCCGATGCAGAATTTATAGTTAGGTTTTGGTTATAGTTTGAAGTGTTGTCATAAGCTAAAAATACATTGCCATTGTTTCTGTTTACGGTGAGGTTGCCATTATATGTACTGCTGTATTGGAATGACTCATAAAAACCGCCCGTAGAATTTACAGTTAAAATAGTATTGCCATTGATAGTGTTCCCCCTAAAATACTGGTAGCCTGTATTAGCAGCATTATCTGAAATATTTACTGTTCCTGTAATTTGATTTTGTAAAAAATCATGTACGCCTACACTTCTATAGCCATTTATATTAAGTGCAGTTACTGCTAATGTATCATTGGATAATGTAACCAGCCCGCTATTTTGAACAGAGATAGTACCCCCGGTGGTATTGTTTTGAACCAGGTTCATAAAGAAAACAGGATTGCCGGCCCCTGTTGCAGTAATATTTATTGTTCCTGCGACAATTACTTTTGCAGCTCCTGATTGGCGTATGACGGTATTGCCGCCTGCATTGTTGGTATAAGAAAAATTACCCGTAACGGCCACTGCGCCATTTTTAAAAATTTCTGATACACCTGCACCGGTACGGTTAACAGTAAAGTTGCCGTTAAAAGCAGAAGGAGTATCATAGCAAATGGATAAAATACCAGTGCCTGTGTTGTTGACAGTTACATTGCCATTAAAGATATCCCGGTACTGATAGCCTTCATAAAAACCGGAAGCAGAATTTATAGTAAAAGTAGTATTGCCATTGATAGTGTTTCCCCTGAAATACTGGTAGCCTGTATTAGCAGCATTGTCTGAAATATTTATCGTTCCCGCAATTTGATTGAATAAAAAATCATGTGTGTTTGCATCTTTATAGCCATTTGCATTGAATGCGCTCACTTTTAAAGTGTCATTTGTTATTGTAATCAATCCGCTGTTTTGAACAGAGATAGTGCCGCCGGAGGTATTGTTTTGCACCAGGTTCATAAAGAAAACAGGATTGCCGGTTCCTGTTGCACTAATATTTATAGTTCCTGTAATGGGTACTTTATTGCCTCCAAGCTGGTGAATGATTGTATTGCCTCCTGCATTGTTGGTATAAGAAAAATTTCCCTTTACGGCCACAGCACCTGCTCTGAAAATTTCTGATGTACCTGCAATGCTGCGGTTAATGGTTACGTTGCCATTAAAAGCAGAAGGGTTATCAAAGCAAGTAGATAAAATGCTGGCACCAGTGCTGTTAATAGTAAAATTGCCATTAAAAGTATCGGGATATTCATATCCTTCATAAAAACCCGTGGCACTGTTATGGTTGATAATGATGTTATCATTAACCACATTTTGCCTGAAATATAAAATACTGCCGCCATTTAATGTAATGGAGATATCCGTTGCCCCATTGCTGTTGGTTAGGGTGGCTCCGTTAATATCAAAATCACCGTTGCAGGTGAATGCAAAACCATTAAAATCAAGCCCGCTGCTTAAATTCATTGTAAAATTATTAATGATAATATTGCTTGCCAGCTTGGGTTTATTGGCAGTATTGGGAATGACAACATTGCCGCTTGCAATGGGTACAGTGGCTGGCGTCCAGTTGGATGCTGTGTTCCAGTTAGTACTTGTATTGCCGTTCCATGTTTGTGCTTGTGATAGACTTACTGCTGCAATACAGCATAAAAGAGTAAAAATTTTTTTTGACATGCTTTTATATTTAATGCCTTTATAAAATATGATTGGATAAAAAAAGTTGTAGCCCAGTCTTTTAAAACTTACAATGGTATTTGGAAACTTTTTTCAGCGGATAATGGCTTTGGAATTTTTATATGCAGTGGTATTTATGAAAATGCAAATACCAGTTTAAAAAACATCTTCTAAATTGTATATATCCAGAATGAGCAAAAGGTCATCAGTGCAGTTATACTTTTTTAATATCCTTGAAATGCTGATGACCTTTTATAATAATGGAGATAAGATGCAGTGGACAGGAAAAGGAAGTGCTATTCTTCTAAATAAAGTTGTAAGTGCTTTTTCGAAGTATGCATCTTTACATGTACTTTAGTGTACATCTAAAACATCATGCAGCAAAATACCCCGAACCCATTAACTGACTTGCAAATACAAACGGCTGCAGTATTGGCAAATGATGATAAGGCACTGGAAGTTTTGTACACAAATAATTTTTACAAAACGGAAGCATTTGTGATGGCCAACAGCGGAACAACAGAAGAAGCAAAAGATATATACCAGGAGGCATTTATTGCCGTATGGCAAAACATAAAAGCAGGTCGCTTTGTTCCGCAAAAAGATTCATCGCTGGAAGCATACCTTTTTCAGGTGGCAAAATACAAATGGTATGATTACCTGAAAGCTGCAAAAAAAATAAGTGTGGTACCTATGGAAGACAATGGTTTTATTGAAGCCACATACAAAGAAGAAGAAGAGAACTATATTGAAAAAGTACAGCAGCATTTAAAAAATTTGGGTGAACCATGCAGGCAGGTGCTTACACTTTTTTATTTTATGAAACAAAGCATGAATAAAATTGCAGCCACTTTTTCATGGACAGAAGCAACCGCAAAAAACAATAAATACCGCTGCCTCCAGCGCCTCCGCAATAGGGTGGTGGGCATAAAATAAATTTATTGGATACAAATTATACGATATCAACAGAAGAACTGGTAAGCATTGAGCAGTACCTGCTGGGTGAACCCGGCACAGAACAACTGCTTGCATTTGAAAAAAAAATGGAAGCAGATATTTTGTTGGCTACAAAAGTAAACGAAGTAAAACTATTGCTTGTAGGTATTGAACTCGCCACTTTAAAGGAACGGCTACACAGCTATCATATCAACATAAAAAAAAATTATCCTGAAAAAGCAGGTGGCAAAATAATTTCGATACGACGTAAACTACTTGTGGCAGCATCCGTTGCTTTGCTAACGGCAATATCAGTTTGGTTGTTTACAATGAAGGAAACCAAGTATGCAAAATTATACGCTTCTTATTACAAACCCGATCCTGGCTTAATGAGTGCTATGGGTGTAAATGATAATTATCTTTTTAATAAAGCAATGCTGGATTATAAAACTGGTGATTATAAAAAGGCTATAGATGAATGGAGCAAACTTCAAATAGTAATGCCCAAAAATGATACACTGAATTATTTTTTGGGTGTTGCACAGCAGGCGCATGGCAACAGTGCAGCAGCAATTCCTCTTTTAAAATCAATTGCATCAAATACTGCAAAACCTTTTTACAAAGATGCCTGCTGGTATACAGGTCTTGCATTACTAAAACAGGGCGCTATAAAAGAAGCCAATCCTTATCTTGAAAAATCAGGCCGCCCAGAAAGCAGTGAACTGATCAATAAATTAAAATAATTACTGCCATGCGTTTTACAAAATTCAGCCTTTCCGGGTTGTGCATTGTATTTTTATTGATACCCATTTTTGCACAGGATGGAGTGAAGGGTGCTGGCGAAATTGAAGCAGCTATAAAAGCAAAAAAATTTAAACAGGCAGAAGCACTGCTGCAACAGCAGGTACAGTTTTTTATAAAAGAAAACAATACTGACACACTCATTTATTACATTCCCCTTGCAGGAAAAATTGGGATGGAAAATGGCGGGCCGGAAAAAGCAGCCGCTGCAATAAATACGCTGGCAACACAAATAGCTGTGCAAAAACCCGGCAATATTAGCATGCGTAAAGTGTATTTGGAAGTGGGTGAATTTTTTGGTGTGGCAGGCGAAAATAAAAAGGCGTATGATGCCTGTACCGAAGCGTTGAAATATGCCAAAGCCTCATTGGAGATTGCAAAAGTTGAAAATAATTTGGGTGTGTACGCACAGCGAATGGGCAATGCAGCACTTTCAAAACAACATCACCGAAAGGCACTTGCTATAAGGGAAACAACAAAAGATGCCGACACCGAAGAACTGTATATGTCCTACAATTCAATGGCCGGCCTTATGTGGTATGCCTCTAAAAACGACAGTGCTACCTTCTTCTACAATAAAGCACTGACTACATTATCAAAAACAAAACCCACCGACCGCAATAAATATTACCGGGCTGCAATGGTGCAGAATAATATCTCAGCAGTGTATGATGCTGATGGAAAAATAAGCGATGCCATCAAAGCACAGCAAGATGCCATTAGCAATTTTCAATTGTATATTGCTGGTAATGACCCTGCACAAAAAAGAGACGCCGCAAAATCATTTTTGTTTGAAGCCACTGATAATCTTGCTGGTTTTTATAAAGCAATTGGCGATTATAAAAAAACAAAAGACTTACTACTTTATTCATACCGGCAAAAACAACAACAGTTGAAGCCCGGCCATCCCGGTGTTTTTATTTCGGAGATTTTGCTGGGGCAGCTTGCCAATAACATGCACAATTATGATGAGGCTTTTGAATATTTAGAAAAAGGTTTAACCAAACTTAAAGCAGCAGAAGGCGATTATATTTTTTGGGAGGCTGATGCCTGTTATGCACTGGCTGTTGCCCATGAAAACAAAAAAAATATTGCAGCAGCAGCAGTTAGTTATGAAAAAAGCGATTCGTTGTATGAAGTTTCTTACCAGGGAGAATACAGCAACATGTACCTGGAGTTTTTAAGAAATGCCGCTTTGTTTTATGCAAAAAATGGTGAGTATAAAAAGGGTATTGCCAAATCAACAAAAGGATATGACTATGTATCAAAAGTGCAGCAACAAAACACATTGCCGGTTTTTTACCAATTGCTCAATCTCTCAGAAGTAAATTTTATTACAGGCCGATATGCCCAATCTGTTGAATATGGTAAAAAAGGGTTGGCTATTGTAAATGAAAAAATAAAAGGCGGCACATCGGTATTGGATTCAGTAAAGATGGAGCTGTATAAACCTGCTGCTATTTTGATGATTGAAAAAGCTGGTTACCATTTGCAGCAAAATAAAGATACTGTTTACCTGGCGAATGTTTTAACTGGACTGAACATGGCTTTGCAATTATTAGAGAAAAGAAAATTTTTGATTGACGATGAAGAAAGCATCAACATACTGATAGCAGATAATACTGAACTTATCAGTTTTGCAAAAAAAATAGCACTGGAATTATACCAACTCACCAATAATGATAAATACTTAAATCAGGTAATCAACCTGCATGAGTCCGGTTTATACAACCGCATAAGGGCAAGGCTTGATAAACAAAAAGCAGTTGAGTTTTCAAACCTGCCAACTGCTTTGTATGAAGAAGAAAAAAAATTAAAAGCAGCCATACCTGCATCGCTTATTGGCGACAGAGCCAATACTGTATTGATGGATGCATATGTGGATGCTACTACAAAATGGCAACAACACCTTGATAAAATAAGGGTGCAGTATCCTTTGTATTACAAGATGCGGTATGAATCAATCTTTAAATCTTTGCCACAATTGCAGGCTGCGTTACCAGGTGCAACAACAGTAATAAGATATTTTTTTATTGACAGCAGCCTGCATGCGTTGGTACTTGATAAAGGGAGTAAAAAAATTATTGACATTGATGCTTTTGATATAAATGAAAAGATAAATACCCTGTTGTCTACTGCTACTAATAATGAAAACAACCATACTGCCATTTTATACCAGTTGTATGAATCATTGTGGAAGCCGTTGGCAAAAGATATACGCACAAAGAATATCATTGTCATTCCCGATGGTATTTTATACAATGTAAGTTTTGAACTGCTTACACCTGCACCTTTACACCTTTACAGCGAGCTTTCAAAAGGCAGCCTGCTGGCAACACACAGCATTACTTATCATTACAGTTTATTTAAGATTGGCAGCAATGCAGGCAGCGAAACAAAAAATAATTATGTCGCTTTTGCACCGGGATTTTCTGATGAAAACAAAACAGCTTATCAGCAATCAGTAAACGACAGTGGCAAACTCGACTGGCTGTATATGACCCTTTTGCCACAACCCTTTACAAAAAGCCTTGTAAAAAAAATGCAGGATAAATTAGGTGGTGATATTTTTCTAGACAACGTTTCTACACAAACTTCTTTTAAGCAAAATGCTGGTAACAACAGGATTGTGCATATTGGCACCCATGCAGAATTCAATAATGAAATGCCGCAACTTTCCCGATTGATATTTTCAAAAAACACGGATAGCGTTGCCACTAACAACTCACTATTCCTCTATGATATTTATAACTGCAATATCAATGCAGACCTTGCCATACTCACAGCTTGTGAATCAGGCAAACCAGGTTACGAAGATGGCGAAGGCATGGTGTCGCTGGCACATGCTTTTAACTATGCCGGCAGCAAAAGTATTTTAACCAGCCTATGGCAGGTAGATGAGCAATCGGCAAGTTTTATAACTGAAAAGTTTATTGAAAACCTTACTGCAAAAATGCCGGCTGGTGAAGCGTTGCAACAGGCAAAACTGTCGTATCTGCAGCGAGCTGATGGCAGGATGAAATCGCCGGTGTACTGGGCTGGCATTGTATTAATGGGTGATGCTGGCACTGTGTTGTTGGCACATAAGTCTAATTATTTAAATTGGCTTATGCTGGCAGGCAGCGCAGCAGCGCTGGTGGGGATTGGGTTTTTTGTGATGAAAAGAAAAAGCCTTAATTCGCAATAAGATTTGCTGAATTTCAACTTTGAATTTTATGGATTTTGGAAGCAATGGACTGTTTACTGTTACCTTAGTTTTTGGTTGAGCTGTGAAGGGTGGCTTATAATAATTTAAAAGTTAAAGCAAACAGGCGCAACGGTTTCCACCTGCTGCTTTATCAACAGCAAAGGCTCTGTTCATTTGTTCTGCTGCATTGTAATGCCTGAGTAGCTATATGATTTTCCTTCATGGCCATACCATGCGGTAAGCCTTGGCTGCATTATTTTTTTACCAAAAATTTTTATAGCTTCCTGCTGCCAGTTGATTTCATTTTTCAATTGCGCAAAAAATCTATCAGCCGCTTCCTGCGAAAAAAAAGCCGGATAATAAAACACTTCGCCATCCGCAGGGAGCATATTTTCTGCCGAGCTGAATAATGAAGGCTGCATTT
Source organism: Chitinophagaceae bacterium (assembly GCA_043789265.1). Taxonomy (GTDB): domain Bacteria; phylum Bacteroidota; class Bacteroidia; order Chitinophagales; family Chitinophagaceae; genus Ferruginibacter. Next base: position 4,950 of record JAYWIB010000242.1, on the reverse strand, counting down.
AAAATAATTGTGTTTGAAAAGAATCAAAAATCTTTATGGCTGCAATCAAATATTTGGAAAAATAAACGCTTTTCCGCGTCAGCCGAAATGCCGGTATAAAATTTTTGTGTTTTTACACTAAATAAAATATAGACTTGACACATAACAAATGAAAAGGAGCTGACTCAATTTTAAATCAACTCCTTTATCAGTCGTCCTCCCTATACAATTTTCAAACTTATTTTTAATGGATTTAAAACGGCTTGCAGGTATTGTGGCTTAAAATGCGGAGGCATAATACCATGCAAAACAATTCAAATTAAAGACCTGAAAATAGATTTAGTAACTTTAAAAAATCGGAAGACAAGCATCCATACCAGCTAAGCCTCATTAACCAAAACGTTTGTTCTGGGATTTCAGGTACGATGACATTGAGTGGAGGTAGGAATACCTTTCCGGTATAGCAGGGATAATGGAAAGGGGCAGCCCGGAAGAATGGACTGAAATACTTCACTTTTACGGTGAATCAAAAGTTATTCACGCTCTTAACAACGAAATAGTATTCGTGACCGACTATGCCATTGAAGAAGTATGCGCTTATTTTCCCCTGCGCAAGGAAGAATTATTATGCTATATACGTTAACGGTTGAGGCCGCAACATTGGATAACAAAGACCCTGATGGCCGATGCAGAATTATTCCCTTTTAATCTCGTTGGCGGCACAGCTCTTTCACTGATGATGTGGCACCGCAAATCTATTGACATTGATCTCTTTATCGACCGTGATTTTGCTGTGCAACAGCTTGCCTCACATTTATCATAAACTTATCATGCAAATGGTTTGAAAATATTGAAAAAAAGATGTGATAAAGTAGGGTTACAATAATAAACTTTAAACCTTTCAGCAATAGCCCTTTCATTAGCAGGAATGATTCTTGCTTGTATAGGGTTGTGGTTATATTTCTACAACCTTTTCTACTACCAGAGGACCTTCACTGCATCAGATCAACATTTGAAAATGTAAAGCAGAATATGCCCGTTTTTCTAATTGGTTGCAAAAGGTTTTTTGGGTGACGGGAGGTTACATAATCAGTACAGGATTGCTGACTGTTTTTATTGGATTTACATCTTTTAGGAAACGTACAAGAGGAGTTTTGAATGTCGTTGCAATAGCAGGAATTACTTCAATAGGTTCTATAACGGTTGTGAACTTTTTGATCGGCTGAGATTTCAAATGGCTTTTATTAACTTTTTTATTGCCATGGGCAATTGCGTTAATTCTTTACCGGCATCGCAAATAGAAAAATAAAAAAGGAACATCAATCACTAAAATTAAATAAGTAGATGAAAATTTCTTGGGGGAAAAAGAAGAAGGATTTTATAGAATTACTGCCACAGGCAATTACAAAACTCAAGAAAAATATCATAGATCCTTTTCTGGGCGAAAACAATAATGTCAGGTATATAAACGAAAGAGCTCCTCTAAGAGCTGAAATATTTACCAGAGAAAAATTAGAACAACATGCCATCACCATTGCTAAAAGGCATGAACTTATCTACAACCAAACATCAGAACAGTTGTTGGAACGCCTGGCCGACAATGAGCATATTCTGCTGGAAGTGTATGCCTTGTTGTCTGAAAACTTAAAACAAAACAACCGCATTTCTCCCGCTGCCGAATGGCTGGTGGATAATTTTTACCTCATTGAAGAACAGATTTATACAGGCAAAAAACATTTACCTAAAGGTTATAGTAAAACATTGCCCCGGTTATTGAAAGGAAATTTAGCCGATTTGCCCCGTGTATATGATATGGCAGTGGAAATAATATCGCATAGTGATGGACACGTGGACATGGCCAAATTAACAGGGTTTGTAAATGCTTACCAAACAATAGATAAATTAAAACTTGGTGAGTTATGGGCAATTCCTATTATGCTCAGGTTAGGTTTAATAGAAAATCTGAGGCGGCTCTCCATACTCATCGCAGAAGAAATTACCAATAGAGCCCTTGCCAACCGGTGGGCTGATGAAATGATTGAAGTTTCTGAAAAAGACCCCAAAAACCTGGTGTTGGTTATTGCGGATATGGCCAGGAGTGAGCCACCGATGGAAAGCACCTTTGTAGCAGAATTAAACAGGCGTTTACTTGAAAAAGGCAATACACTTTCTTTACCACTGAACTGGATAGAACAAACGCTTTCAGAATTGGGGGTAACAACCAGCGAGCTGATACAACTTGATAATCAAAACCAGGCTGCTACACAGGTATCTGTAAGTAATTGTATTAATAGCTTTCGTTTTTTAAGCACCACTAACTGGAGAGATTTTGTAGAGGACACCAGCATAGTTGAAGCTACGCTTCGCCAGGACATTAACGGCGTGTATGGAAAAATGGATTTTCATACCCGTGATCAGTACAGGCATGTTGTTGAAAAAATTGCGTTTAAAAGCAAGTCTTCAGAACAGGTGGTGGCAGAAAGCGTAATTCAAGCCACAAAAAATGCGGCATTAAATAACAATTTTAAACAATCGCATGTAGGTTATTTTCTCACAGGTGATGGTTGCATCGCAACCGCACAAGCTGCCAATGCTAAAATCAACTTTTCTGAAAAATGCAGTAGAATTAGAAACAAACATCCCTTATTAATTTACCTCGGTAGCATTAGCATACTCACGTTTCTTATTTGCTGGCTACTTATAGCGCAGGTTGTCAAAGAAAACCTTTCTGCAACAGTAATCATAGTTGTGTGTGTTGTTACTTTAATAACCACAAGCAGGTTTGCAGTTTCTCTGGTAAATTGGTTAAGTACCATCTTAATAAAGCCATCTCTGCTGCCAAGGATGGATTATTCTAAAGGGATACCTGCCGAAGCAAAAACGATGGTAGTGATACCTACACTTATTACAAGTATTGAAAATATAAATGATTTGTTAGAGGGGTTAGAAGTAAGGTTTCTTGCCAACCGTGATGAAAATCTTTACTTTAGCTTACTCACAGATTTTAAAGATGCTGCAACCGAACATTTAACTGTTGATGCATCGCTGGTGCTTGCAATAAAAAACGGCATTATTGAATTAAATAAGAAATACGGCAGAATCGCTAACGATACTTTCTTTCTTTTTCACCGCCCACGCAGATGGAATAAGTTTGATAAAGTATGGATGGGTTATGAAAGAAAGCGCGGCAAACTAGGTGACCTCAATGCATTATTACGAGGCAAAGACAACCACAACTTTTCTGAGATTATTGGCGACGCATCTTGCTTCAGCCAAATAAAATACATCATAACACTCGATACGGATACGCAACTACCCCGCGATACGGCATGGAAGATGATTGGAACCATGGCGCATCCATTAAACCATCCCATTTATAACGAAAAGAAAAAAAGAATTACGGAAGGATATGGTATTCTTCAGCCAAGGGTATCCAATAGTTTACCGGCTGCTGAAAGCTCTTTATATGCACGCCTCTTTGGCAACGATCCGGGTACAGATCCTTATACAAAAGCTTCGTCGGATGTATACCAGGATTTGTTTGAAGAAGGCTCATTTATAGGAAAAGGAATTTACGATGTTGATGCCTTTGAACTGGCGCTTAAAGACAAGCTTCCTGAAAATCGCATCTTAAGTCATGATTTACTCGAAGGTTGCTATGCCCGTTCAGGTTTAATTACCGATGTACAATTGTATGAAGAATATCCGCATAGGTATGATACAGATATGCAGCGACGGCACCGGTGGATAAGGGGTGACTGGCAGATAGGAAAGTGGATACTACCTTTCGTTCCCGGTCATGACAGGAAGTTACACAAGAACCCGGTTTCTTTCATTTCAAAATGGAAAATATTTGATAATCTCCGGCGCAGCCTAATTCCGTTATGCCAGTTATTATTGCTGTTGTTTGGTTGGACGTTATCATCGCTTGCCTGGTTTTGGACGCTTGCTGTAACCCTTATAATTGTATTGCCGTCTTTGGTTAATTTTTGCTGGGAGTTATATCGCAAGCCTCCCGACGTAATATTTATTCAGCACTTTGTATATACCAGCCGCACTGCTTTTGAAAATTTTGTGCTGCAAATGCTCGACCTGATTTTTTTACCATACGAAGTATTTTTAAATATTGATGCTATAGTGCGTACGCTTTGGAGGGTACATATATCGCATAAAAACTTGCTGCAGTGGAACCCCTACAATCGAAACCGCAACATGCAGGACAGTATTTTAAAATCATATACTGTTATGTGGTTCGAACCGCTATTTGCAATGATGGTGTATGTTTATTTAACCTTCTATAATCCTGGTGTTCTACTGATTGCCTTTCCTTTTCTAACTTTTTGGATGATAGCTCCGGCTATTGCATTTGTAATAAACCGCCCGTTATCGCCGGATAAAATGACGATTTCTGAAAAGCAAACAATCTATCTCCGCATTTTGTCAAGAAAAATTTGGGGATTTTTCGAAAGCTTTATAACAGCAGAAGATAATTGGCTACCGCCCGATAATTACCAGGAAGCACCGGTTGAAAGGGTTGCCCACCGCACTTCGCCAACCAATATTGGGTTGTCGTTATTATCCAACCTTACAGCGTACGATTTTGGCTACCTCACCTTCACCGAAGTTGTGCAGCGTACCGGCAAAACAATTAATACCATGCAGGGCATGGAAAAATACCGTGGACACTTGTATAATTGGTACGATACAATTTCTTTAGAACCCTTATTGCCAAAATATATTTCTTCGGTAGACAGTGGCAACATGGCGGGACACCTTATTACTTTAAAGCAGGGACTACTGGCACTGCCCGATGATGCCATAGTGCAGGAAAGTTTTTTTAAAGGATTGGCCGATACCATTAGTGTGCTGTTGGAGCATGCTGCTGACAATGAAGGGCTATTAAAATTTCGTGATGATTTGGAAAAAAATTACAGCGATAAACTTCACAACCTAAGGGAAATAAGCGAGTAT
>JAYWIB010000241.1:0-3552 GCA_043789265.1 Chitinophagaceae bacterium | reverse complement strand
TTGTATTGCTCCGCAGCTCCATAATTTTTTTATAGTCTTCAAAGCCTTTTGCTTTAGTACGCTGCCAGCTTTGAATAAGGCTGCTGATGCTGCGGTTAAAGCTTTTTACGCTGATATATTTCCCATTTCTTTTCGTCATAATGGGGCCGTGGTGAGTATACCAGGCCATTAAATTTTTTGTGGCAGTTTTGTTACCATCTTTATAAGCAATAGAAATATTTTTTTGGGTAATGCGAAGCAGCTTGTAATTGTATTTATAAAAAAGTCCGCTGTCGTTTTTTATCACCTGTTCCTCGTACATATCACTTACATCCACGTTGCTGCTGGTATGCATCCAGCCGCAATTTTCATTAAAGCCCTGGTAAATAAAAAACTGGCCCCATGTAACAGCTCCGTACACATTGAGACCCTCTTCACTTACTACCTGCACTTCGGGGCGAAAATAAAAAGTAACATGCGGATTGATGTATAAAATGGAATTGCCACTCAATGTTTTGGATGGGCCAACGGCAAAGCCATTAGAGCCGCTGCTAAAATCTTCTTTTCTTTTGCGTAATGCAAGCGGCACATCTTTACCGGTATAAAAACGTTGCAGTTCTGCTTCATCAATATCACCGGTACTGATGGCACCAATGCTGCCATCTGTCCACAGCAATGGATACCAGGGTTCAAAATGATGGAGCAGGGCGGGTGTGGTTTCAGGATGTTTGTACAAATAATAATTAATGCCATCGGCATATGCATCCATCAGTTTCTTCAGCCATTGCGGAGCATTGTTGTACTCATTGATGGCGTCTGTAGAATCAATTATCATTCTTATATAAAGGTCATTGTATATTCCGGCTTCACCCTTTACCTCACTCATGCGGCCCAGCTTTTCAATGTAGTTCATCTCCACTCTTTTAAAATCATCTTCACATTGTGCATACAGTAAACCAAACACGGCATCGGCATCAGTTTTTCCATAAATGTGGGGAATACCCCAGTTATCCCTTACAATGGAAACCTGCTGTGCCTGTTGCCTGCAGCGGTATGCATCGGCTGTAGTAAAACGCTGCGCCATCAATGAAAGGGGGAAAAATAAAATCAGTAATAGTTTTTTCATATTAGCAGTGTTGGAAAATGAGCAGCAGGCATTAAAAAATAAAGTGGTATTGGCCATACCGTTCCATGCACATAAGCATGTGCTGTGTCATTAAAGATTTTAATTGAGTACCTCATACAGCATTACCTGTTCTCCTTTATTTTTCAGGCTTGCCATGCCGGCATTTTTACAATTAAAAGATTGTTTTACTTTTTCGTAACAGGGCTGGCTGATGATGATTTGTCCGGCAGTGGCAAAGCCCTGCATGCGCTGTGCAGTATTTACCGTATCGCCAATAACGGTGTAGTCTAACCGCTTGAGGGTAGCAGAACCAATATTGCCCGAAATCATTTCGCCACTGTTGATACCAATAGAAACCTGGGGTAAAAAATCGTTGCTTGCAGGCAGCGCATTGATTACATTGCGGATGGCGAGGCAGGCATCAATGGCCCGGTCTAAATGATAATCACCTTTAAACACCGCCATTACACAATCACCCATAAACTTATCTACAATACCCTGCTGTGCAATAATTTCTTTTATAATAAAATCAAAATACCTGTTCAATAATTTTATCACTGTGTCCGGCGCTTCTTTTTCGCTGATGGAAGTAAAGCCGCAGATATCTATAAACGCCACCGAGGCATCCACGGTTTCATTCACCATAATGGAAGCTTCGTATTCCCTGCTGCTCATAAATTTCAATACGTTTTCATCCACATACATCCGCAGAATGTTATTTTCTTTAATAGCCTGCAGTGTATCTTTCAACTGCATTACATGGCGAATGGTTTTTTCCATTGTAAGTGCAAGATCTTCAAAATTTACAGGCTTGGTTACAAAGTCAAAAGCGCCCCTGTTCATTGCAGTACGTATATTATCCATATCGCCGTAGGCAGATACCATTACTGTTTTTATCAGCGGGCTTTCTTTACCCAGTTTTGTAAGCAGGGTAAGCCCGTCCATACCTGGCATATTAATATCACTAAGCACAATGGACACATCGGGATGCTGGTTTATTTTTTCCAGTGCTTCATTGCCATCGGTGGCAAATACGAATTCGTATTGCTGCTCCCTTATTTTCTGACGAAATTTTTGCCTTATCAGCACCTCCAAATCTGCCTCATCATCGGCTACTAAAATCTTGGTCATGCTATCCTCATTTTTAATTTTTCTTTTAACGAAATAAAATCTACCGGTTTGGTTAAAAAATCATCCGCACCCAGTTTCATTGCCTGGTTATAATTTTCATCATCGCCGTAGGCAGTTATCATCATTACCACCGGCGGTGGTTTTTCATACTGCTCTTTGATGTGGCGCAGCAGTTCCAGTCCGCTCATGCCAGGCATATTGATGTCACTCAATATCAGCACAGCTTCGTGGTGGTGCTGCTGCATATAGCTGAGCGCTTCTTCGCCCGAAAAAGCAAAGGCCAGTTCCATTTCTCCGTTTTTTATTTCTTTTCTAAAGCGCTGTTCAAACAGCACCTGTACATCTTTTTCGTCGTCTACTACTAATACTTTCATTTATTTTTTACAATTTTAAATTGGTAACTGAATGATAAATCCGGCGCCTTCGTTTTCTGTGGTTTCCACTTTTAAATCGCCATTGTGTGCTTTGATGATATCATAACTCAGCGAAAGCCCAAGGCCTGTACCCTGCCCTACCGGCTTGGTGGTAAAAAAGGGTTGAAAAATTTTGTCCAGTACTTTTTGCGGCACACCCATGCCATTGTCTTTTACTTTTACTTCGATGGCAGGCATCCCCTGCTGAGTCAATATTTTTTTTGTGCTTACACTTACCATTGCTTCATAGCCCGGTATATTTAGTTTCTTTTTTTCCGTAACGGAATAAAAAGCATTGGTAATTAAGTTCAGTATCACCCTGCCCACATCCTGCGATACGATGTTGATTTTGGGTATGCCTGCATCAAAGTCTGTTTGCATGCCGGCATTAAAAGTTTTGTCTTTTGCACGCAGGCCATGGTAACTCAGCCGGAGGTATTCATCTGCCAGCACATTGATATCGGTCGGTTCTTTTTTTCCATTGCTGCTGCGGCTGTGCTGCAGCATGCCTTTTACAATACCATCTGCCCGCTTGCCATGAAAATTTATTTTTTGCTGGTTCTGCACTAAATCATCTGCCAGGGATTCTAAATCTTTTTTCTTTTCAGTATCCATTTGCAGGCCGGTAATGGCAGCCTTTAATTCATCTGCCAGTTCAATGCTTACCTCACTAAAATTATTTACAAAGTTTAACGGGTTTTGTATTTCATGTGCAATGCCGGCAGTAAGTTCTCCAAGGCTCGCCATTTTTTCTGACTGTACCAATTGAGATTGGGTAGATTTTAAATTTTCGATGGACTCCTGTAATTGTTTTGTTCTAAGGGTTACTTTTTCTTCCAATATTTTATTTTCCCTTTGTAACTGGCGGGAACGATAAACAATATAAATTCTTAGAAGCCCGAT
>JAYWIB010000240.1:0-12857 GCA_043789265.1 Chitinophagaceae bacterium | reverse complement strand
TTCATTAAAAGGCAAACCATTTTATGTACCCAATGCATTTTCGCCCAATAATGATGGTATTAACAAGTGCTTCAGGATAATTGCTTATGGCGCCATCAGGGATATTGAAATCAGTATTTTCAACCGCTGGGGCAACCGGGTTTTTTATACCAGAAATCCAACAGACTGCTGGGACGGGACTTACAAAGGCATACCGCAGAATGCAGGCAATTATGTTTATTACATCAAAGCAAAAAGCGACTGCAGCCAAAAAACTTTAAAGGGCAATCTGGTGTTGATAAGATAGCGGCACTGTTTTTACACAACATTGTGTACCCATACCTTCTTTTATTTAACCCCTGTTGTACAGCTAAATAAATAGAGGCAGAATTATAGAAGAAATAATAAATCCAGATTAATTTTAAAAAGATTTACGTTGCTTTGCAGCAGGTTAGTTTTATTGCCTGAAAACGCATTGTACAGATTGTTGTTGCCAACACATTGCAACGCATTGAAGGCTTGAATGACATTAAATACGAAGTATTATTTTACATAATTTTTATAAACTACATGGCTAAGATAGTGTATGCATGCCTGAGAGACAGTGCTGACATGCCCCTTGTAAAAAGGCGCATTGAAAAAATTCTTCCCCGCCTTGTTCCTGATAATATTCCTGATGCAACCTGCAAAGCAGTTACGCATGGGAACATAGTTTATGGCATTTCCACTTACTCACAACTGGTTAAAGAAAAAGATGGCAGTGTATGCATGGGTGTGGCCTACCACATGGATACAATAAACTGGTGCCAACCTGGTGCTGAACACCCGGATGGCACCTATGCTATATTCCGGGCAGATGAGGAGTATGTGGAAGCAATAACTGATATTGCCTGCAACCGTGCCATCTGGTATTATAAAGATGATAACATATTTATTGCAGGTACTTCGCAGCGGGCAGTAATAGCTTTAGCGGGAAGCTTTGATATGGACAGGCGAAATATTCCGTGGATGCTTTCCGCAGGCACACTGACTCCCGGCCTTTCCTGGGATAAAAAACTACAGTTTGTGCCGCAGGATGGTTCGGTATTGCTGAACAGGAAAACCTGGGAACTAACGGTTACACGTGCCCCGGTAAAGTTTAATGCAATGAAAATAAGCGATGCGGAAATAGAAAAAAAATTTACAGAAACACTGATTGATACTTTCAAGGAAATTGACATTGATTTATCGCAGTGGATATTACCTATTTCTGGGGGTGCAGATAGCCGGGCCATTGCCGGTCTTTTTAAATCGACAGGAAAAGACATTTCCACTTTGAGCAGTATTACGTGGGGCTTACAAGCATCTCAGCAAATAAAAAGCAGTGATGGCTACCTGGGCGGAGCCGTGGCAAAGGCACTGGGAATGCCCCATCAATTTATGCCCACTGATGAAATAAATGAATCCATCGAAAAGATTTTTGAACGTTTTATGTTGTGCAGCGAAGGCCGGATAGACCATATACTGGGCTATACCGATGGTATGACGATGTGGAAAAAATTTAATGATACTGGCAGATTGGGCATTCTTAGAGGCGATGAAAATTTTGGCGGGCCTGCTACCAATTCATACGACAGGGGGCGATTTTTAACACAAGCAAAACTTTGCAATGATTTTGCCAATTTGGAAAATTTTATTGAAAAATATGGTTATGAAAAACAAGCACTGCCCGCTTATCTGGAAGCTCAGCAAGACAAGGAATCTGTTGACAGCTACCGGGACAGGTTTTATCAGCAGTTTCGAATTCCCGTAGTTCTTTCGGCATTAAGCGATATTAAATTCGCCTATACAGAAATTCTAAATCCATTTTTTTCCAGAAAGATATTGACATTCTCACGCTCAATGCCAGATCATTTAAGATATAAGCGAAACCTGTATTTTAAAATCGTGAAAAAACTTTCACTCGATATGCCTTTTGCTACAGAGCAAGCTACCGGCACCAGGGAAAACTTTTTTAAATCGCCGGAAGTCATAAATATTTTTACGAGAGAACTGCAATCTGAAAATATAAATCTGTTTTTTGATAAAGATTTTATACAATCAATACTCGACAAATTACATGCACCGCATAAAGTTGAAAAAACAGGATTTAGGAAACAGATTAAAAAATACTTACAGCGAAATTTGCCTGTTTATATCAAAGAAGGTTTCAGGCAATCTATGCCAAAACCATTTGTAGACAATGGTTTGCTTGCATTTAGAATATACATGGTAAGCAAAATGTACAGTATCATTACCGAAGATGTAAAACTGGTAAATGAGCCAGAAGCTACGGTGATATAATTTTTATAAAATTGAATTATTTGATAAAGTTTTTTCAACAATGTTTTCAAAAGTTCATTGGCACGAAAAGCACTTATCTCCAAAAATGATTTGAGATAATTTTTGTAATTCCTAGACCAAAAAAAAATTAAATAAACTATTCTTTAAATACTCCTGCTTTCCTCTGCACGGTATGTGCGCTAAAATAACCAAAAGCACCATTGCTGATATTGCTTGCAGGATTGCCTGGCGCTGCCACTGGGCCACTATTGCCACCACCCTGCGCTTCTATAATGTGGTTAAAATAATTGTATACGTTTTTATCTATGCAGCGCATTTCCAGTTCTACTGTATCCAGATTTTTTATGTAGGCACTGTCGTTAAATAACTGGCGGCTGATATATCGCCCCTGCGAAAGCCTGTCATCAAAAACAAAAAAAGTTTTTACCGGTTTCCGGTTGATAAGCTGTTTAAAAAAATAATAATTATCTGCATCAGGCGGATCCTGAAAGTTTGGTAAAGGATTGGTGAGTGTGGTGCCAAAAAAAGTATTGATAAAAAAAGAAACCGAATCCAGTACCACTATACCCGGCATGGTGCTGCTGGCAGTATAGGTTTTATTATCTGTCATCACTTCCAGTGTATAGGTGCTGCCTGCTGTACCCTGCACTGTTGCTGTGTTGTATACACCCGGCATTGTTTCAGTAAGTATATCGGTAATGCCGGCGGTTACATCTTTAATTTTTACCACAGCCCCTGTTACAGGCGGAAATACGTTGCTGTTGTCAAACGGTACCGACCGGGTGATGCTTACGGTGTAAGGGCCGGCTTCGTTGGTTACATTGCCCTGAATAATTATTTGCGGTGTGGCTTTATTTAAATTTACCTGCACCACTTTTTCGCATCCAGAAAAAAAGTAAAGGGCTGTTGCCATCAATAAAAATATTCTTCCTGAACTCATTTTTTAAAATTTAAAATTATAGGTTACAGATGGCACTATTTTAAACAGCGTGGTTTGCACAGCCTGTGTTTTAGAGGCATCGTCGGGATCGTCTTTAAAATCTATGCTGAAGGCATTGGCCCTGTTGTATGCATTATAGATAGAAAACGACCAACTGCTTTCATATTTTTTTCTTTTCTTTCCCTGCAGTGTGGCAGCCAAATCCAGCCGGTGATAAGCAGGCATACGATAATCATTTCTTTTAGAATAAAGGAAAACCGTTTGTCCGTCAATGTTATACTTGCCGCTGGGGAATGTAACCGCATTGCCGGTATAGTAAACAAAGGTGGCGGAGAAAGTCCATTTTTTGCTTGCCTGGTAAATGCCCACCACGCTTACTTCGTGGCGCCTGTCCTGCGTGGCATTAAAGTATTCGCCGTTGTTAATGCCATCAAATTTTCGTTCTGCTTTTGCAAGCGTATAGCCTATCCATCCATTCAATTTGCCGTAGCGCTTTTTTAAAAATAATTCCAGCCCGTAAGTGCGGCCCTCTCCAAAAAGCAGTGCTGCTTCTATGTTTTCATTGGCTCTTAGCTCGGCCCCTGTTTTATAATCTATTTCATTCTGCAGCTTTTTATAATAAACTTCTGCCGACATTTCCCACACATTGTTTTTAAAATTGCGGAAGTAACCAAACGATAACTGGTCGGCAATACGTGGCCGGATATTATTGCTGCTGCCTACCCAAAGGTCAGTAGGGCTGGCACCTGTAGCGTTAGACAGCAGGTGCAGGTTTTGAACATTTCTAGTATAAGAAAATTTAATGGACTGCGAAGGATTCAGCAGCCAGCTTACTGCTGCACGTGGCTCCAGGTATTGATATGTTTTTAATACCTCTCCTCTTTTTTTAACCACACTGTCTTTTACATCATTGTTAGCATAGTAAGAATAAAATGTACCAGGCCCCAGCACATTGAACATAGAGGCACGCAATCCATAAGTAAGATTTACCGCCGGGCTTATGCTCCATTCATGCGACACATAGGCCGCACTTTCAAGACTATATTTTTTTTGCAGTGTAAGATTATTAAAGCTGGAGCTTTCGGAAACCGTAACCACACCCGGCACAATGTTGTGGTGAATAATATTAACACCAAAATTTATCCTGCTTCTTGCATTGATAAAATACTGCAGGTCTTCTTTAAAATTAAGATCACGTATTTTGGATGTTATCAGCAAATCATTGTTGCCTGCTTTTATTTTAATGCGGTAGCTGTAGTTGGAATAAATGAGGGAGGTATTGGAAAAAAGTCTTTTATTAAAAATATGATTCCACCGCAGCGTGCCGGTAAGGTTTCCATAATCTATACCGAAGGCAGTACCAAAGCCAAAGTTATCCCGGCCTGTATATGCTGAAAGAAAAATTCTGTTTTTATCATTTAGTTTATAATTTGCTTTTGCATTTAAGTCATAAAAATAAAGCACATTGTTTTTTAATGCAGAGTCGGCAGAGAGTTTTAAAAATACATCTGCATACGTCCTTCTTGCACTTACTATAAAGGAACCTTTTTCTTTTACGATTGGGCCTTCCAGGTTAAGCCTGGATGCTATCAGCCCGATGCCACCGCCCACACCAAATTTTTTATTGTTGCCATCATTCATTTTTATATCAATCACGGAAGAGAGGCGGCCTCCATACTCCGCAGGCATACCGCCTTTGTACACAGTTACATCTTTTATGGCATCTGAATTAAACGTACTGAAAAACCCCAGCAGGTGCGATGCATTGTACACCACTGCTTCGTCCAGCAGCACCAGGTTTTGGTCGGCACTGCCGCCCCTTACATAAAAACCACTGTTGCCCTCTCCTGCCGATTTAATACCTGGCAGCAACTGTATAGTTTTTAAAATATCTTTTTCACCAAAAATTACCGGCACATTTTTAATTTCATCAATGGATAATTTTTGCACACCCATCAGCGGTCTGCTTACGTTTGCATTTTTTCTGCCAGAGGTAATAACCACTTCCTGCAATTGTTCTTTATATTTTTCCAGCGCTACCGGCAGCTCAATATTATTGCTGAGCTCCACCGCAATGGTATCCGTAACATAGCCGCTAAAACTTACCAGCATCTTATATGCACCCGCTGCTGCACTTACTGAATAAAATCCGTAGGCATTGCTTACAGCGCCGAGGCCGGCCTGTCCGCTTATCATTACATTGGCGCCAATCAATGTTTCGCCGGTTTCTTTATCCCGTACTGTACCGTTGATGATAAATTTTTGTGCCTGGCTGAAAGTATAGTGAGGTAATAGCGACAGTAATAAGAGTGCAATAATCAGTTTCATCCGGAGTATATAAATAGATATGATGTATGTAAAAAAATTTAAGCCGCAAATATAAATGCAATGCTCATGCCATCATATTATTTTATATGTACGGTTATTAAGCTGAAAACCACGTTGCGGCAGAATTGTTTAATAAACAATTGCGTTCAGGCTTATTGAAGCATGTAAAATTATCTTCACATTTATTAAAAGGCAATTTCATTTTACTAAGAATTATTATAGATCCATACATTAAAAACATGGATGTACAGCTCCAGAGGAGCGGCATGTTAGTAGATAGCAAAAGTTAACCAACACGGATTTCAAGCTCGAGAGGAGCGCCATATTAGTAGATACTATAAATAACCAACCTGGATTTCAAGCTCCGTAGGAGCGACGTGTTATTAGATACCAAAAATTAACCAATACGGATTTGCAGCTCCGTAGGAGCGGTATGTTACATAAGTGTTGTTTACACATATCGCTTTTCAATAAAAATTCAACGGACTCCAAAGTATGTTTTTAATGCTAACACAAACCCGTAAAGAACTCAATCAAATAATATTTACAAAAGATGCATGCTTTTCATGATTAAAATCATACAGCATATTAAAGTACTTTTGCAGCCATGCCAGATAAAATATTTACAGCAGCGCAGCCAGCAATTAATTTTATTCAATACTTAAAAAATGCCATTGAAAAAAATGTGCTGATAAAAATTACGCTGGGCAATAAACGGGATAAAAATGCAGATGTAAAAAATGTTTTTATAAAACCTGTATCTATAAAAAATACCCGCCAGCTTTCTTTTGTATACCGCTACAGCACCAAAGACATCACAAAAAATTTTGATGAACAGCAAGGCCTGCTGCACATAGAAGCATTACTTACAAAAGAATTTTTTAATGCAGATTTATTTACAGCAGAAAATGATTTTTATTTATCCGCAGGCAATGGCAATAAAATTAAACTGGTAACAAAGCCTCCAACACTGCAGCATACTGCATCAGGAAATTTACACGACCGGCAAAAAAACCGCCTGATAAAAGCGGGCAACAATGTTTACCTGCATGCACTCGGACTTACCACAGCCGATGGCATTGTAAAAAAAGACATGCAGGACAAATACAAACAGGTAAACAGGTATGTAGAAATAATTGAGGGCATAATCAAAGAAGTAAAACTGCCGGATGCATTTAATGTAGTGGATATGGGCAGCGGCAAAGGCTACCTTACTTTTGCCCTGTACGATTACCTGCAGCAGGCAGGGCAAAGCAATGCAACAGTTACAGGCATTGAGCTGAGAAAAGAACTGGTGGAAAAATGCAGTGCCATTGCTGCAGCGGCTGGTTTTAAAAAATTATTTTTTAACGAAGGCTCTATTGAAGAAGCGGAAGTAAACGCTGTGGACATGCTGATAGCGCTGCACGCCTGTGATACAGCAACGGATGATGCCATTTATAAAGGAATAAAAGCAGGAGCTTCCATCATTGTATGTGCACCCTGCTGCCAAAAACAGATACGCCAACAGATGGCACCGGGCAATGCACTGCAATACATTACACAACATGGTATATTGCTGGAGCGCCAGGCCGAAATGGTTACAGACAGCATAAGGGCATTGCTGATGGAGGCCAACGGATACAAGACAAAAATTTTTGATTTTATCGCCACCGAACATACACCGAAAAATATTTTGATTGTGGGCACTAAAAGAAGTCTGCAAAATATTGACAGTGAAAAAATTTTACGAAAGGTAAAAGCATTAAAAGAATTGTTTGGTATAAAAGAACATTACTTAGAAAAACTGCTGCAAAAAAATTGAGGCAACAAAAAAAATTACAGGTGCAGTAAGCCTGCTTTGTACAAAGTATTTACCGGCTTGTTATCCCAAAACAATTCAAAATCCTGCAGGCCTGCTGCGGTATAAGACTCCTGCACCTCCTGCAGTGTATATACTTTGATATTACATACAGAAAGTCTATCGAGCATATCTGTCAGCCAAAGACCCGGTGCTTTATCCACCTTAATCTGAAGGGTTTCTTTTTTTGTTTGAAACTGCAGTGAACATACTTCCCACTGACTTCCTTTTTTTGATTTTGTATTAATTTCTGCAAAAGGCTTTTTACCAAGCCATACCACTTTTGTATTGGCCTTGTGTGCCGCAGGCGGTTCTTCATTAACCGTATTGCTGATAAAAGACGGATCCACCGTTGTTTTAGGTACTTTAAAATCGAACCATTTATTCAATGGATAATCCAGGCAGGCGTACTGCATATAATTGAGCAAAGATTTTTTTAAACCAAAGCTAAAGCTGTCATGATCGGCACCCGTGGGATCTGTATGTTCAATATCATTGTTGGCAAATGTGCCTGTTGCTTCAGTTTGTTTTACTACTTTATATTTTTCAGGCTGCAGGCCCACGGGGCTGTGTGCCGTCATGGCAAACTGGTGCCAAAAGGCCGACTGCAGCACACCTGCCTGAAACATTTGCCGCACCATCTCCAGCGAATCAATGGTTTCCTGCGCCGTTTGTGTAGGAAAACCATACATCAGGTAAGCATGCACCATAATGCCCGCTGCTGTAAAATTTTTATTTACTTTGGCCACCTGCTCCACGGTAATGCCTTTTTGAATAAGCGTCAGCAAACGATCAGATGCCACTTCCAGCCCGCCGGAAACGCCAATGCAACCCGAGGCTTTCAGCAGCAGGCAGGTATCTCTTGTAAAACTTTTTTCGAAGCGGATATTTGTCCACCAGCTTACCAGCATTTTTCTTTTAATGATTTCCAGTGCCAATGCTTTCATCAGCGAAGGCGGCGCCGCTTCGTCTACAAAATGAAAACCATTTTCATTTGTCTGCGCCATCATTTCTTCCATCCGGTCGCACAGCAGTTGTGCAGTAATGGGTTCGTACCGTTTAATATAGTCCAGCGAAATATCACAGAAGGTACACTTGCCCCAGTAGCAGCCATGCGCCATCGTTAGTTTGTTCCACCTGCCATTGCTCCACAGGCTGTGCATGGGATTGATGATTTCAATACCTGAAATATATTTATCCAGCGAAAAATCACTGTAGTCTGGCGTACCCACCTGCCCCTGTTTGTAATCTGTACATGCCTGGTTGTTGATGTAAATTACTTTTCCATCTAACAGCGTAAAAGTGCGTTTTAATTCACTCACAGGCAGTATTCCATTTATATATTTCACCAGATTTTCTACCGGCGCTTCTCCATCATCCAGCGTAATAAAATCATAAAATTCAAATACCCTTGCATCACTGAGAGAGCGCAATTCTGTATTGGCAAAGCCGCCGCCCATGGCAACTTTTACATGGGGATAATTTTTTTTAATCCATTGTCCGCAGCGCAGGGAGGCATACAGGTTGCCGGGGAACGGCACCGAAATGGCCACCAGCAAAGGTTGTACTGCGGCCATCTTTTTTTCGAGTACAGCTAACAGTAAGTTATCAATGTAAGTGTACGGCTGCTGAAGGCTGGTATACAGTTCATCAAAGCTGCCGGCAGAGCGGCCAAGCCTTTCTGCATAGCGGCTGAAACCAAAATGCGGATCAACACATTCTTTTATTAAATCAGCAACATCTTCCAGGTACATGGTAGCTATGTATTTTGCCTTATCCTGTACGCCCATATTGCCAAAGGCCCAGGTTAAATCATCGAGTTGTGCAAAGCGCCCGGCCTCCGGCAAAAAACCACGCTTGCAGATAAGGTGCGCCAGTGTTGGATTGTGGCCCTGCAAAAAATTAATTACACTGTGTATGGTTTGTATGTAATCATCCTGCAATACAAGCATACGTTTTGCATTGTCCGAAAGCGCCTGTGTGGTATCCACCGCTGCAAATAAATTCCGCAATCCTTTTTCTGAAAACAATTCAAGCGTAACTTCTATGCCTAGGTCGGCCTGCACAGAGGCAATGTTTTTTGTATTGAGAAAACCTTTTAAATACGCTGTAGCCGGATAGGGTGTATTTAATTGTGTAAACGGAGGTGTTATTAAAAAAACAGGCGCATGCATATTGAGGACAAAAGTAAGCGATAGTAAAGAAAGTTTGGAATGCAGTACGTTACGGGATTTTGCATTTATAAAATGTTGCACTTTCGCTGCATACTTTCACACTTCTAAATTTATACAGCTTCTCACTATCTTGCATACCCGTGACGGCAATCCATAAAATATCTATTACGCAGTTTAAGAATTATTCTTTTTCCACTTTCAATTTCAGTGAGCGGGTGATTGGTATTTGCGGACTTAACGGTCGGGGTAAAACCAATTTGCTGGATGCCATTTATTACCTGTGTTTTACAAAAAGTTATTTTACAAAAACTGACAACATGAATACTTCTTTTGGTGCAGAAGGTTTCAGAATTGAAGGCAATCTTTTTAATGAAGGCCGGGGAGAAAAAGACAATACCATTGTCTGCATTTATCGTGGCAACAGCAAAAAAGAATTTTATTTAAACAACATTGAGTACAACAAATTTTCGGAACACATCGGCAAATTTCCATGCGTAATGGTGGCGCCGGATGACATTGAACTGATAACCGGCAGCAGTGAAGAAAGAAGGCGTTTTATGGATACTGTTATCTGCCAGGCAGATGCTGTATACCTGCAGCAACTGATAGTATATACAAAAGTATTGCAGCAGCGCAACAGTCTTTTAAAACGCTTTGCAGAGCAGGGAAAAACAGACTGGCCATTGCTGGAAATACTGGATGAACAATTGGTGCAGCCGGGTGAATATATTTATGCAAAAAGAAACAGTTTTGCAGCGGATTTTATTTTACTGGTGCAGCAGTTTTACATACAGATAGCAGGCAATGATGAAACGGTAAATCTTGCATACGAAAGCCAGCTTAACAACAGCAGCTTTAATGCCTTGCTGAATCAATACAGGGAAAAAGATTTTCTCCTCCAGCGTACCAATGCAGGCATTCACAAAGATGACATCAGCATGCAGTTAAAAGACCAGGTATTTAAAACCACTGCATCACAGGGTCAGCGCAAGAGCCTGCTCTTTGCGTTAAAGCTGGCAGAGTTTGAATTGCTAAAAACCAGCAAAGGATTTGCGCCGCTGCTGCTGCTGGACGATGTGTTTGAAAAGCTGGATGATAACCGCATGCAGCATTTACTCAACTGGGTTTGCAATAACAACCAGGGACAGGTATTTATTACCGACACTCACCGGGAAAGACTGGAAGAAACTTTTGCAAAACTGGGTACTATATGCCAGGTGATTGAATTGTAAAAAGTCCAGCCTGTTCATCAGTGTGTGCCTTCTAAAAAAAAATTAACACCGGCAGATAAAGCTCTCACAACTCTATTCAACCGCCGGCAGGTTTTCAACCACTGACGGGGCTGGGCAAAAAAAACATCCATGCAGGTTAGTGCAATGGATGTATCTGCAATTGGCAGTGCCTAAAAATATTTTAATTGTTTGCTATAATCACCCAGTTGGTTCCATCACTCTGTACTGTAACATATTTATATTGAGCGCTCAGTACATAAGTAGTTGCTCCATCAATGGTTTCACTGCCATTGCCGTCTACTGTTACACTGTTGGCTCCTGAGCTTGTTCTTTTAATGGTATATATTCTGCCGGTGATACCCGAAGCTGTTGGCAGCGTAATTGTTCTGGCAGCACCACTTGCGCTTACCAGCACAGTACTGTTAGAAGCCGTAAGGGTTAAGTCTGCAGATATACTTGTAAGCGCTGTGGCAATGGCGCCACCCGTATGTAACGGGCTTGTTGGCGATGTGGTATTGATACCCACATATCCATTGCTGCCGCCGATACGCATACGCTCTACATTGTTGGTGGCATACACCATATTGGCCGATGTGTTGGTGGCAAAGTAAAATGAACTGGCATATACGGCTCCGGCATTGGAATAGCCAATATTACCTATTTGCGTACCAACGTTGTCCCAAACATCTATAGAAGAATAACCGGCTGCATTTGTATTTTGAATTTTCATAACACCTGCTGCAAGATTGGCTACAAGGTCCAGCGGCTTTGTAGGGGCAGCGGTGCCAATACCGAGGTATCCTGCTGATGTTACCCTTACTTTTTCTGTGGCATTTGTTCTTATCACAAAATCCACCGCATCAGATGTTCCAATATAATTAGTGGAAGCAGATGTACCGCTGTTGCCGGTTTTACTCCAGGCAGCAGCAGATATAGCAGGCGATAAATCCAGCGCAGAAGAAGCCACCCCATTTATTGTAGCGGTTAAATTAGCACCAGATAAGGATAGCGCATTGCTGTTGATGATATTTACAGAACTTCCGGTAAGGCCATTTACTGTAGTGCTTAAACTATTGGTGCTGCTGGTATTGCTTACGGTACTGATGGTAGAAGCCGCTGACCAGCTTAAAGTGCCGGAGGCATTGGTAGTTAACTGCTGGCCGCTGCTGCCATCCGCTGCCGGTAATGTATACGTGGTGGAACCTGCTGCTCCAGCACCTTTGAGGCCAACAAACCCGGAAGTGGTGCCCGATAAATATACCGTACCCTTTACATCCAGTGTAGCTGCAGGCGTAGTAGTATTGATGCCCACATTACCATTTCCTAAAATAGTAAGTTTGGTAGTAGGTGTATTATCCGAACTGCCCGAACCTGTGGTAGTAGCAGTTTGCATATAAATATTAGACACTCCATTGCCAGTAGCAATACCGGAAGATAAAATTAAATCTCCACCCGTGCGGTTACCTGCAGATGGACTGCCGCCTGCCTGTATGGTAAGGCTGCTGCCGGACCCAGAGGGCGTGGTATTTCTTTCTAACCATATTGTTCTGTTTGCGGTACCATCAAAACTTAAAATGTTTGTGGGCGCAGCAGTACCAATACCAACATTACCGGCGGAAGTAACCCTCATTTTTTCTACCGCATTTGTTCTTATCACAAAATCTACTGCGTCCGTGGTACCAATATAGTTAGTACTTGCAACCGTTCCGCTGTTACCCAGCTTACTCCATGATGATGCGGTGACAATTGAAGAAATATCCAGTGCGGAAGAAGCCACACCATTTACAGTAGATGTAAGATTTACACCTGATAAGGAAAGTGCATTGCTGTTTATAATGGAAGCCGTAGCTGCAACACTATTTACTGTACT
The DNA here is from genome assembly GCA_043789265.1 of Chitinophagaceae bacterium. Classification (GTDB taxonomy): domain Bacteria; phylum Bacteroidota; class Bacteroidia; order Chitinophagales; family Chitinophagaceae; genus Ferruginibacter. The sequence goes on along the minus strand of JAYWIB010000240.1, from coordinate 172 downwards.
GGTAAGTGTATTGGTGGCGCTGCCAAGGGTGTTGGTTGTGCTGTTATTTAATAAATCAGTTACACGCCGTCTGTTTACCAAACCTGTGCTGGCATTGATTGTAAGCACACTGTCAGTAGATGCTCCACCTGCCGTGCTGCTGAGTATTGGTGCAGCACTAAAAGTTTTTTGT